>NZ_SNUF01000002.1:300000-410110 GCF_012027305.1 Thermococcus sp. MAR1 | reverse complement strand
CGGCTTCCCGCCCCCTCCCGGAGGGCAGTACAACCGGGATCGCTGGCGGGCTTAACTTCCGGGGTCGAAACGAGACCGGGTGTGACCCCGCCGCTATGACCGCCGTACCGCTGTTAACCTTTCGAGTTGGGTTTATAAAGATTACGGTCGCCTTAGAGTCCACACTCACACTCTAGCCCCCACAGAGTAGCCAAAGCTTTTTATACATGCAGAACACAAGTTAACAGCCGGACGCATCGGGAGGGTCAAGATGAACACCACTCTCCTAATGGTGGGCCAGGCCCTAAGCCTCTCTGCCAAGTTCGCCGTTTCGGCAGTACTTCTAATGGTCTACATACAGTCACGACGAAAATCCGCGTTCATCTGGGCCATCGCCTGGCTCGTGGCGGCTATGAGCATAGTGGCCGACGCTCTGGGGATCCTTCAGTTCGCCGCGTTGACCGAGGCAGCTTTCTCCTCACTAATGTTCCTTGGCTCCCTGGTATTCCTCTCCGAGGAACTCGGGAAGAACGTCAGGTACTCGAGCCTGTGGGCAGCCCCACCTCTCGTCGCAGCAACCTACGGCATTTTCCTTGGAAACGATTGGAACTCAGTTGTGGGAATTCCTTACGGCGTTTCTGCCTTCTTCATAGTTCTCTCGGGTGTTCTAATTGTCACCTCCATCGATCTGAAGTTCAAAAGCGCCAAGCGTGCGGCATTCGCCCTCGGCATCCTCGGAGCCCACAAAATGGACTACCCGTTCCTTAGAACCGTGGAGTGGTTCGCACCGATGGGCTTTGCCATAGGTGCGGCATTGACCGTGGTCGCGGCGTACTTTATGGCCCGAATGGTGATGTCCAGAGAGTTCATAAAACTCGCGGGAACAATAAGGTTCGAAATAGACCCCGGCATCGAGCTCGTATCAAGCAGCGAGTACCGCAGGGTTAAGGAGGACCTCAAGGGCTACCCCGTGCTCGCGTTCATCAGGGAGCTGACTCCCCCCGACGAATGGAAGGCCTACTTCCTGACCAGTCTGCCCGGGAGGAACACGATAACACCAACGAACCTCCCCAGAATTCTGGAGCTCTCGGGGAGGTACCTCCGGGAGGCCGAGATGAGAGGGATAACAGGCGTTGTGGTTATCGACGGGATAGAGTACCTTGTCATACACAACGGGATAACGGCGGTGACCAAGTTCCTCGGGACGCTCAGGGACCTCGTGATACTGAGAGACGGCCGGCTGGTAGTTGTGGTGGACGAAACAGCCCTGGAGAAAAAGGATTACCTAACCATAAAACGCGTTCTCATCGGAGGGTAAACCCTATAAGAGAGGGGCCCGATTTTCAAGGTGGTGGTAATAATGGGACTCCTTGAGGACAAGGCCCTTGTTGAGGCTGCACTGTTCGTTTCTGGAAGACCGCTGAGTGTGAAGGAGCTCTCAAGGGCTCTAGGAATAAGATCGCTAGACTACATCGAAAAGCTCATCGAGCTTATAGCCGCAGAGTATGCCGAGAGAAAGAGTGCGATAGAAGTTGTGAGAGTCCTTGGGGACAAATACGTTATGCAGGTAAAGCAGGAATACAGCCAGCGCGTCGTTCACCTCATGCCGAGGCCAGACTTGAGAACCGGAGAACTGAAGACACTCGCGCTAATAGCCTACCTCCAGCCGATAGAACAGAGCAAAGTGGTGAAGCTCAGGGGAAGTCAGGCGTACGAACACATAAGGAAGCTCCTTGAAATGGGCCTTATCTATGCCGAACCGTACGAGAGGACAAAGCTCCTTGGAACGACTCCAAAATTTGCTGAGCTCTACGGCTTCCCCGAGAACGACCCCAACATCATAAAGGAGGCGTTTAAGAAGGTCGTCCACGCCGAGTACAGCGACCTCATAGCGAAGCTGGAAGGCAAAGGTAATGGTGACGAATCTCAAGAACCCCAGGAGACTGAAGTGGAGGCCTCTATGGAGGGCGAAGAGTAATTCCTTGGCCCTTCAGTCACTCAATTTTCCTCCAGAGGAGGAAATCGCCCTTCCTTTCTGAAAATTGGCCCCTTGGACCGAGTTTGGAGAAAGGTTTAAATAGTCCGAGCTATCATTACCATTAAGGTGAGTGTTATGGGAGTGCTGACGAAGGAGCAGATTATTGAGATGATCGAGGGGCAGAAAGGCCTCTCGAGGGATGAAATCGAGAAGAAAATATCGGAGATAGCCTCCCGCGAGGGAATCTCCGAGCACGCAGCGGCATTAATGCTTGCCGAAGAGCTCGGAGTGAATCTTGAGGGCAAGGAGGAGCTCCTCCACATAGCAGACTTGGTTCCTGGAATGACCGGCGTTAACGTCGTGGCGAGGATTCTGAGGAAGTACCCGCCCAGGGAGTACCAGAAGAAGGACGGTTCCACCGGACAGGTGGCCAACGTGATAATATACGATGCCACTGGGAAGACGAGACTCGTCCTGTGGGACGGCCTCGTGACCAAATATTACAACGAACTCAATCCGGGTGATCTCATCAAGATAATCGACCCCAGCGTCCGGGAGGGCCGGAACGGAGTCGAGCTACACGCCAACTTCAGGACCAGGATAATCCTCAACCCGGAAGACCCGCGCGCCGGTGAGATACCCCCGATCGAAGAGGTCAGAAGCTACAACTATCAGAGGAGAAAGATAGGTGAGCTAATGGGGGGCGAGAGGTTCATTGAGGTTCGCGGAACGATTGCGAGGCTCTACCGCGTTACCGTCTACGACGCCTGCCCGCAGTGCAGGAGGAAGGTGGACTACGACCCCGCAACGAACAGCTGGGTATGCCCAGAGCACGGCGAGGTTCAGCCGGTCAAGATAACGATAGTGGACTTCGGCCTCGACGATTCCACGGGGTACATAAGGACAACGCTCTTCGGAGACGATGCGGCCGAGCTGGTGGGCAAGGACCCGGAGGAGATAGCGGAAAAACTCAGGGAGCTCGTCGAGAATGGCCTGACGCTTAAGGAAGCCGGAAGGAAACTGGCCGAGGAGGAATACTACCACCTGCTCGGAAGGGAGATAGTGGTCAGGGGCAACGTCGTGGACGACAAGTTCCTAGGGCTCATCCTGAAGGCCTTTGGATGGGACGAGGTTGACCCGAAGCGCGAGATAGCAAGGGTGAGGGCCGAGCTGAAGGAGGTCATCAGGGATTTGGTGTGAGGTGTTGACGATGGAGGAAGTTAGGTTCAGGCGTAGGAAGCCCGCCGTTGAGAGAAAGATAGGCGAGATAAGGGAGGACGACACCAGGGTTTCGCTCATCGGGAAGGCCTTCAAGGTCGACAAGATGGACTACACCTTCTGGCTCGACGACGGAACCGGAGTCATACTCATCGAGAGCGAGGAGAACGTTCTTCCTGAGAACGGGCAGATCGTCAGGGTAATCGGAAGGATCATCAGGAACGAAGAGGGGATGCATATCTACGGTGAAGTCGTTCAGGATTTCAGCAATGCTGACCTGGACGCGCTGGAAGAGATTAGAGAGCTTGAGAAAAAGGTCCTTCCCAAAGTTGAAGGCATTATAGAGTTTTTCGGGGGTGAGGAGCTATGAAGAAACGCCTCCCAGCGAGCAGGGTCTACATCAAGGACATCATAGACGGCTACTACGTCAAGAGCGAGGGCGACTTCGAGCCTAACTACCTGATAACGAAGGACGCCAGAAAAGTCTACCGTGTTAAGGTCGTCGCCACGGTCGTCAGAGACCCCCTGATGAGCGAGGACGAAACCTACGGAAGGTTCCAGATTGACGATGGCACCGGAACGATGTGGGTCTTCGGTTTCAGGGAGAACACCCGTTTCATAAACCTCGTGAAAAAGGGCGACCTAGTTCAGATAATCGGGAAGGTGGCGGAGTGGCGCGACGACAAGCAGATACTCGTCGAGGGCATAGCGAAGGTCGAGCCGAACATGTGGATACTCCACCGCTTCGAGACGCTGAAGGAGAAGGCTGAGCACGCCAAGAAGGCCAAAATAGCCTTTGAGATATACGACCGCTACGGGATAACGGCGAAGGCCAAGGTCATAGCCAAGAACAAAGGAATAAGCGAGGACATGCTCATGACCATAGACGAGCTCTACACCATGATGCTCGAACAGAGGAGCACCGAGGAGGCGCTCTTTGAGGAGGAGGTCGTCGAAGAGGAGCCCAAGGCAGAGAACCCGGAGCTTGAGAAGGCCAAAAAGGCCGTCCTCGACCTGCTCCACGAGAAGGGCAAAGCTTTGTCGCACAAGTTCATAGTCAAGAAGCTCTCGAAGGAAATCGACGAGGAACTGATTGAGGAAGCAATAACGCAGCTCCTGGCTGAGGGCGAGATATACGAGCCCGAGATAGGCTACTACGAGCCGCTGTGAAGAATTTCCTTCATAATCTCTTTTTCGAACGGCTTAAAGTCAAGATACTCCCTAATAGCTAGATCATAGAACTCCAGCCAGGCTTTTTCGTCCCTAATCATCAGGGGTTCTCCCCCAAGAACGCGGTACCTGAATGCTGGAGGCGCATTGTTTAGAACCTTTACATCGACAGGGAACCCCAAGGAGACCTCAAGCTCGATTGAAAGTCGTAGCTCATACTCAAGGAAATCGTCCACCCTTGAGGGGTCAACGTAGACCGCAACGTCAATGTCCCGATATCCTTTCCCCCAAAGAAAGCTTCCGTGAAGGTATGCGAAGAGTATTTCATCCTTAGTCTCAAGCAGTTGTCTAATGCTCCTTCTAATATCATTCACCTCTTCTCTCGACGTATGCTGTCACCTCCCTCACAAACCTCCTGAGATCGTCTAAATCCTGGGTCAAGATCTCATAAACTCTCTCGTCACTTATTCTCCAATACAGGTGCACCAACATGTTCCTGAACTTTGCCATCATCGCAAGCCTCTCGGCCAGTCCCTTCGATATAACGCTCAGTTCACCCAGGGACAGGAAACATTCAGAATAGGTACTTGGAGGCTTTTTAAGACGGGCAACGATATGATTGCACACTGAGATGGCCGCCTCAATCGCCGTGATAAGCCGGTATTTGGCGGCGTCCCTCACGTAGGGCTCATTTAGGAACTTCTCCTTCTCAAATAGGGAGATATCCTCAAGTTCAGATATAGCTTCCTCAAGCTCAACCAAGCGACGCATCACCAGCTCAGCATCTACGCTCACATTACCACCAAGAGAATTTTGGGAAAAAGAAGATAAAAACCCAACGTCAGTACTGCTCCCTCATCGTCCTTATGACCGGGTCGTGTATCAGCGTCGAGGTTATGCTGTCCACCATCCGGAAGAACTCGTCGCGTCCCTTTTCGAGCGGCATGTTCTCCAGGCCTATCAGCTCGCATTTTCTCCCGAGTATCCACTTGCCAAGCACTATCTTCTCCCTGTCCCCCTTTCTGGCATCTATCCTCGCCAAGCCGTAGGGGATGTCGGCCGTCCACCAGTTGGCCTTAAAGGTAACGCGCCAGCCCGCATCCTCAACGGCTTCCACGAGTTTTTCAAGGGTCTTTGCAGGCCCATAGGGCGTTTTAAATGTGATGACAGTCCACAGCTCCTCGGATTCGAGGTTTCTCACGAGTTCATCCTTAAACTCCATACCCACACCTCCTCACACTATCGCGGCTATTATGAACGCCATGACGGCCAGGAAGATGCTCACCTTGAGCAACTTCTGCGCCCTGTGTGCCGATTTCCTGTCCTGGTTCTTAAGTATAATGTATGCGGCGTAGAGTATGATGAGGTCAACCGGTACCATGGCGTAGTAGCCAAGACCGACACCGGCCTTCACCGGCAGGAAGGATGCCGCTACCGTCAGAATGGCAAAGACGGTCCCGATGTAAGCGGCTTTTTTCTTCCCCCAGATTATGGGGAGGGTTTTTGCCCCCTTGGCAAGGTCCCCCTCAACGTCCTCGATGTCCTTCACGACCTCCCTGGCAACGTTAACCAGAAAGGCACAGAGCGCGAGGTAACCGGCTAGGCCGATGTGTTTAACGGCAAGGGCTCCGTAGAGCGGCGTCGCACCTGTGAGGCCAGCAACTACGAGGTTCCCTATGAAGGGGAGCGGCTTGAGCCTCCAGGCGTAGAGAATCATTGCCGCATAGGCGATGATCGCCAAGATAAACGCCCGGATGTTTATGAAATAAGCCAGAACCAATCCCACCGAGAGCAGGAGCAGTGAGTAGTATAGGGCTGTTCTTCTCCCAATAGCACCCCTAGGAAGGGGCCTCTCGGGCCGGTTGATTTTATCAATCTCGTAGTCAAAGTAGTCGTTTATCGTGTTGCCTCCCGCACAGCCGAGGGTGACGACCAGGAAGACCAGAATGGCCGTGATCAAGTCCGGAAAGTGTCCAACCGCAACTATCGAACCCAGAACACCCACTATCCCGGCAAGAACGCAGTTGTGAGGCCTTGTTATCTCCACGAAGGCTTTGAGTTCCATTAGGGACACCTAATTCGATTAGGTTATTGCCTTAAAAATCTTTGCTAGAGCTCATCCCTCCGAAGGAGACCAAGCTCTTCACCTGTTTCAAGCACCCTAATTCTACCGAAGCGGAGCTCAACCGCCTTACCAACTTCCTCACGGGGGATGGGCGTCAGAATCTGCGCTCTCATCTCGCCGAAGTTTACCCACTTGAGTATTCCAACCCCCAGGCAGAGCCCGTCTCCGTCGATGAAACCCACCAGAAGGTTACTAAGCCTCTCAAAATCGACCGCATGGATCACCGAGCGGCTGTACTGCCTGGAACCGGGCTCAACATCGGCCTTAACAACAACGTACCTCTCCCCCTTCCAGCCGGCTATGAGAAGCCATCGAAAGAGCGCCGAGAGGAGGTCCCTCTCCTCATGGGTCAGCGACCTGCCCCTGAAGAGCTCCGTCCCTGTGGGAATCGTCTTTGACATATCAACCTCTACGAGCGAGGCATTCGAGAAGTAGGCCTTCCACTTCTCCTTCCGGACTTCCCTCCGCTCACCCCTCGAGTGCTCCCTTGCATTCTTGCTGACGGAAAGGGTTACAACCTCACCGTACGGGGAAAGGAGCTTCCTAAGATGGGACAGTTCGCCGCTCCTCTCAAGTAAAACCACGAGTTCCGGTCTCACAAGCTCGGCCTTGAGACGTTTCATCTCGATGCCCTGGCCCGTAACGAAGCCGGTCGTGTCGATTAGAACTACATCAGCGCTCTCCGCGGCGATGTCGGAGAGGCGCTTTACAGCGACTGCCATCTCGCCGATGTACTGGCCCGGGGAAGTGGTGCCAATGAAGTAGTGGGCCTCCCCGGAAAGCTCGCTGGGAGAGCTAAATGGATCACTGGGAAATGCTAGGCTCACCGTGGCAGGGGGAAGGATACCCTTCTGACCGACGTCGCTGTCAACCACAGCGACCCTGAGGCCCTCATCGATGAGCCGGTTAGCCAGAAACGTCAGCAAAGTCGTCTTTCCGCTGTCAGTGGCGCCTATCAGCATGACCCTTGCAGGTCTATCTAAGCTAATTATCCGCTCAAGGAGCTTAAACCTGTCCGGCGGAACGTCCTCCGTGTAGGTAGCCTTGTTCATGTGAGTTCATAGGGGAGCTGGAATTAAAAAGCTAACTTTTGGAAAGACTTATAAGAGTGGTAGTGCCCATAATTCATGGAACCAAAAAATTTGACATAAGACTTAAAAATAGTTGGTTTAATAAAGCTGTAAACGCTAATCTCGCAAAGTGGAGGTTTCGAAGATGGAAGGGAGGTCAACTCTTACCCCGAGGCAGATAAGGCTGCTCAGGAAGTTCTACGAGGAAGGGAAGACAATCGAGGTACACACCGTAGAGAAGACCCAGGATGAGCTCGCGGAGGAGCTTGGAATCACCAGACAGGCTCTCAGCAATCACCTAAAGGTCCTCAAGGAACTCGGATACATAAGAACCGGGAGGGGCTTCATAGACCTTACCGACAAGGCCCTCGACCTTCTCGGCGAGAAGAAGGGCGACGTCTTCGTCTTCGTGAAGATAGAACCCACAAAGAGGAAGCACGTCTACGAACACATTAAGAAGCTCAAGATAAAGAGGATATACCGCGTTACCGGCGACATAGACCTTATAGTCGAGGCAGACAAGACTAAGCTCGACGAGATACTTGAGGAGATAGCATCACTCGACGGCGTCAAGGAGACCATCACCCACATCATCCTCGAAGTTCTCTGACCCTGGTTCCGCGGAGGGCTGCTTCCTCCCCTCTTTAAGCTTCTTCTCCATGAGCTTCCTTAACTCAAGGAGGTTCTTTCCGAACTTTGCTGAAATCGGCACGAACGTCTCGGATACCTCATCATAGGGAACGCCGAACTTTTGGGCGAGAAAGTCTATGGTTCTCTGGAGGTTCTTTATCTTGTCCATCTTGTTGACCGCTACTATCACAGGAATCCCCAGCTCTCGGAGGAAGGCATAGAACTCAACATCAATAGGTATCTCCCCGCGCTTCTCCCAGCGCTCTATTATCTCAGGAGCAGCTTTGCCGTCGACAACCAGAACAGCCAGCTCGATGTCATCGGCATTGTCCTCGATGAAGTGGACTATCTCATCCTTTATGCGCTCCTGCTTCGCCTTTGGAACGCCGCTCATGAAGCCGAAGCCGGGCATGTCAACCACTCTCTTACCCCTCCAGTTTATCTCCACTGGCTTCCTCGTGACTCCGGGCCTCTTGCCCCTCTTGACCCACTTGCCGGTCAAGCGGAAGATGAGCGTGCTCTTGCCAACGTTCGAACGTCCCACGAATATTATCATCCCTCTCACCGTAAGCGATGAAGTTCTTTCGCCTTATAAGCCTTGGCGGAAAAGTTAAGTAGGCGAAGGGATAAGTCCCCACGGTGGTGTTTTATGGTAGAGGGTGGCGAAACCAAGGCCAACCAGCTCATCAACAAATTCGTTATATCCCTGACGGATGGGAAGATACTGGGCTTCGTGACCGACATAAACGTCGAGGTTGAGGGCGACCAGTTCTACTTCATCCTCAAGATGAAGGAAGTGGAGAACCTTGGAAAGGGCCAGAGCATGTTCTCCAGCGAGAGGAAGCTCAAAATAAGGCCGAGCGATATAGTCAACGTTGGACCAGACGTCATCATTCTCGGGAACGGGAAAGTCCCGCCGCTCAGGGAAATAGAACGGCTCAACCAGATAGCTGAGGAGTACAACTCCCTGGTCAGGGAACTTGAGGCCAAGGAGCGGCTCATCGAGAAGCTCAAGGAGGAGAACTACGAGCTGACGAAGAAGCTCGATGAGATACAGAGGGAGCTGAGGAAACTTCAGGTCATGAAGGAGGACTTCGAGCACCTTAAAGAGCAGCTCGTCAGGCAGGAAGGTCAGCTTGAGATGGCCAAGGACTACATAAGGCTCCTCGAAGGATTAAGGCACGACATAGACAAGATAAAGGACGACGTTGATAAGCTCCTCCAGACCCAGCTCGAAGAAGTTGTCAGGGCAATAATCAACGAGGAACTTAACGCAAGGGGATTAAAGAAGACGAGCTTCATTTAACCGAAGAGCTGCGTCCCAAAGGCGTGAAGGAGTATCTCAAGGGCAACCAGGATAAGAGTAACCGCTATGACGCCCCTTGGGCTTATCTTTATTGCCCGGGTGTCCTCATCGAAGAACCTCATAAGCCCGGCACCGGTTGGCGGAAGCGTTGTCCTTTCTTTTGCCATTCATCTCACCCCTCAAGGAGTGCCTACATATCGCGGGTATAAAAAAGTTTTGATATGGGAAACTTTTTAAAGGCCAAACCACACCGCTCACTGGACAAGGGGTTTACCCAATGAATCCCGCTAATGACATAGGAGGTGGGAGGAAATGGCGACCTTTAAGCTCGTTATATCCAACCCGAAGACCGGCATAGCCAGGCAGGTTGAGATAAGTGGTGAAGAGGCCGAGAAGCTGGTAGGAAAGCGCATAGGAGAGGAGATACCTGCGAGCGAGCTCGGACTCAACCTCACCGAGATATTCGGCGAGGAGATCCCGGGCGACGTTAAGCTCAGGATAACCGGTGGAACCGACAAGGACGGCTTCGCCATGAGACCAGATGTCCACGGCCCGAGGAGGGTCAAGATCCTCGTTTCAAAGGGTCCGGGCTTCAGGCCGAAGGAAAGGGGTGAGAGGAGAAAGAAGACCGTCAGGGGCAACACCATCAGCCCCGAGATCGTTCAGATAAACATGAAGCTCGTCTTCTGAGCTTCTTCCTTTCCCCAAACTTATCGCTTTTCTCGGAGTATTCTCCCCATCGAGGTAACCTTAATAAACCGGCCGACGCTCTAAATTTAGGGGTGAGAGAAGATGGCAAAGAAGAAGGAGTTTAGACAGGCCGAAGTTAACATTGGAATGGTTGGTCACGTTGATCACGGTAAAACGACACTCACGAAGGCTTTAACCGGAATATGGACTGACACCCACAGCGAGGAGCTGAGGAGAGGAATCACAATCAAGATAGGATTCGCAGATGCCGAGATAAGGAAGTGTCCGAGCTGCGGCAGGTACTCCAACTCACCGGTCTGCCCGTACTGCGGTGCCGAAACCGAGTTCGAGAGGCGCGTTTCGTTCATAGATGCACCTGGCCACGAGGCACTGATGACAACGATGCTCGCCGGTGCCTCCCTCATGGACGGTGCCGTTCTCGTCATAGCTGCCAACGAGGGAGTTATGCCCCAGACCAGGGAGCACCTCATGGCCCTCCAGATAGTCGGCAACAAGAACATCGTCATAGCCCTCAACAAGATTGAGCTTGTGGACAAGGAGAAGGTCATCGAGAGGTATCACGAGATAAAGGAGTTCGTTGCTGGAACAGTCGCCGAGAATGCCCCGATAATCCCGATTTCTGCCCTTCACGGCGCGAACGTCGACGTTCTCCTCGCGGCGATAGAGGAGTTCATACCAACCCCGAAGCACGACCTCAAGAAGCCGCCCAAAATGCTCGTCCTCAGGAGCTTCGACGTCAACAAGCCGGGAACCAAGCCCGAGAAGCTCGTCGGCGGTGTCATCGGAGGTTCAATAATCCAGGGCAAGCTCAAGGTCGGCGACGAGATAGAGATTCGCCCCGGCGTCCCCTACGAGGACCACGGCAGGATAAAGTACGAGCCAATAACCACCGAGATAGTCTCCCTCCAGGCCGGCGGAAGGTTCGTGGACGAGGCATATCCGGGCGGTCTGGTCGGCGTTGGAACCAAGCTCGACCCCTACCTGACCAAGGGCGACCTGATGGCCGGAAACGTCGTCGGAAAGCCAGGAAAATTGCCTCCGGTTTGGGACGAGCTCAGGCTTGAGGTTCACCTCCTTGAGCGCGTCGTCGGAACCGAGGAGGAACTCAAGGTCGAGCCGATAAAGAGGAGAGAAGTGCTCCTCCTCAACGTCGGAACCGCAAGAACCATGGGCCTCGTCACGGGACTCGGTAGGGACGAGGTCGAGCTCAAGCTCCAGATACCCATCTGTGCCGAGGTCGGCGACAGAGTTGCCATAAGCAGACAGGTCGGCTCAAGGTGGCGCCTCATAGGCTACGGCTTCATAAGGGAGTGAGTCCTCTTCTTTTTCACTAACTTTCGGTGAGGCGGATGCCAGAGAGGCGGGAATGGCTGGTGATTCCGGACACGAACTTTCTGCTGGTTCCGGGGCAGTTCGGCGTTGACATAATCGGCGAACTGAACAGGGTTCTCGACGTGAAGTTTAGAATAGCCGTTCCGAACGCCGTCCTCCAGGAGCTGGAGGTTATAGAGAGGAAGTCCCGCGGGAAGGATTTGCTCGCCATCAGGATGGCCAAAAAGCTCGCGGAGAGGTTCGAGGTCGTTGAGATAGGTCGCTTTGGTGAAAAGCCTATAGACGACCAGATATTCGACTTCGCTGTGAAGAACGAGCACGTTATAGTGTGCACCAACGACAAGGGATTAAAGAGAAGGCTGAGGGAGAAGGGCGTTCCGGTCGTTTATCTCCGCTCGAAAAAAATCCTTGAGCTTGAGGGAATGCTGGAGTGAAAACCTTAAAACACCCTCTCCTCCACGTCCTTGGGTGGAAAAGATGTACACGGAGGAAAAACTGCTGGGTGAGATTAGGGAACTCCTCGGCGATGAGGAGCTCTACGGGCTATACGAGAGGGCATTCAGGGAGTACCACTACTACTTCGAGACCACCAACTACATCGTTCTGAACGTCTACGGCTTCAACGACCACGGACCTATCCACGTCCTGCTCACGACCAGGCGGGCGCTTGAGCTGCTCAACATCATCAGGAAGTTCGGAATCCAAACGACGGCAGAAAAGCTCGGCAAGCCCTTCCGCTGGAGCAAGTTCATAGTGGCCTTCGGAGCGCTGTTCCACGACACCGGGAACATGATACACAGGATAAACCACTACCAGTTCAGCGTTCTCCTGGCCGAGCCGATAATAGAGAAGCTCGTGAGGGAGTTCGGGACGGACGACCCGCTCCTCCTCAAGGCGCTCACTCTCAATGCCATCTACACCCACGATGAGGCCGTTCCTTGCACCACCATCGAGGGCTCGCTCGTTACGATAGCGGACGGCTGCGACATGGAGGCCGGGAGAAGCAGGCTCGTCCACAAGAAGGACAAGGTAGACATACACGCGGTTTCAGCTCTGGCCATCGAGAAGGTTGAGATCAGGGAAGGGAACGAGGAGCAGCCGATACTCATTGAGATATGGATGAAGCATCCCGCGGGGATATTCCAGGTGGACGAGATTCTAACCAAGAAAGTCAAGAGTTCCCTCCTGGGCGGAAGGGTCAGGCTCAGGATACACACCGGCACGGAGGTCATGGAGAAGGTTATTTAACCCCCCACCGTTTCTTTATCCATGCTGATCGAAGCCTACCGTGACCTCAAGTACCTCCTCAACAGGGGCTACCGGAAAAAGTACGCCCTCAACTTTGTCGCCGACCATTACAGACTGAGAAAGGCCGAGAGACACCTCCTGGCGAGGTGCGTTTTCCCGGACGAATGGATAGTCGAGGTTCGGAAAAAACTCCTCAGACCGGAAGAGCTCAGGGGCAGGGTTTTGGCTATAGACGGCTTCAACGTGCTCATAACCCTTGAGTCGCTCCTCGAAGGGAAGGCAATACTCTGCGAGGATGGGCTCGTGAGGGATTTGAAGTACCAGGGAAAGTACAGGATCAACGAAGGTACGGAGCGGCTCCTCGGCAACCTTGCCCGTGCCCTCGGAGAGCTGGGCCTTAAAAAGGCCGTGTTCTTCTACGGCTCGGCGGTTCCAAGGAGCGGGGAGATAAAGGGGCTGACTGAGGAAGCCCTCATTCGGGAGGGGGTCAACTCCGAAGTGAGGCTCGTCAGAAGCCCTGACTTTGAGCTCAAGGCCTTCGAAACCGTCGCAACTGCCGACATCGGAATCATATCAAAGGTTCCCCACGTCTTCGACCTGGCCGCATACGTGGGCATGCTCGCCGGGTGGGAGGCGGGCGACCTCTTTAAACTCCTGGAAAAAACGTATTCAACGGAATACTAACATTCAGATGACTGTTTTAGAGCTGCAAAGACGTTTGAAGTCTTGGAAAATTTTTAATACATCCGTGTGCAAGGCAACTGTATATTTCGCAGTACCCGCTTTTCTTTCTTGGCGGGTGATGGAGGAGGTTTGCATGAGAAACACCAAAGCGATCCTGCTGGCACTTATGATAGCCGGCATGGTCATCGCCAGCGGCTGTATGGGCGAAGGAACCACCACGGGCTCTCCCTCCCCCACGACCTCAAGCCAGCCATCGACAACTCAGCCCGAAACCACCACAACACAGGAGCCCTCAACCTGGGAGATGAAAGCGGTCTGGAGCGCTGACACCACGGGAATACCCTTCATGGACATGAGTCCGGACGGAAGCCTCTCGGCGGCCATAGACTGGAACCGCGGTCTTTTGTACCTGGTCAAGCCGGACGGGAGTAACACAACCCTGAACCTCCGAAGGAACAGTGGTGAAATAGGGCCCGTGGTTTCGAGCATCGCCGTGGTTGGTGACCAGGCTTGGGTTCTGGCGTCGTACGGAGGGTTCGCGGGGATAAGAATCTTTTCCTGGAATGGCTTTGTCGGCGAGGAGAGACACGGGGGAGCCGGTGCTGTTGCCGACTACATGCTCCGCTCGCCGAGCGGAAACCATCTCTGCTACCTGGTGACGGTGTCTCCCACGGAGCAGGAGCTCCACTGCGATGGGGAAAAAATCACGCTCACACCCGATGACTACGATCTCAAGTCCATCTCGGACTCCGGGCTCGTCGTTCTGTCGGAAAAAGAGAGGGCGTTCGTCTTCAAGGACGGGGAAAGAATCCTGACATTCAACACGAGCAGGGTAATCGCCTACCGCGATAAACTGCTGGTAAGCGAGGACGGGAAGCTGAAAGTTTTCTCCGGGGAGGGGAAGTTGCTGGCAGAGGGGAGCTATCCATTCGACCAGACGGTACTGCTCAAGTGGACTCTGATTCCCACCGGAAGATACCTGCTCTGGCACGAGCCCTTGGGGGACACCCACGTACTCACTTGGAACCTTACTGAAGTCAAAGTCCTGCCGGGGTTCCCGTACTTTGCAAACGAGAACTTCGCCGTCACTGCCAAAGACGGAGTTATTCACTGCTACTCTCTAGGCGACTTCCACGAGGTCTTCAGCGTGAAGATTCCAGGCGATTCACTCGGCTACATAAAGCTGAGCGACGACGGAAAGGTCATGCTGATCTCCGGGGAAACCGGGAACTTCTGGCTATACAGGGCAGAAAATGTCATGTTTAAATACGATGAAAACCAAAGTAATGGTCAGGGAGGGGAAGCTGAATGAAAGGTAAAGGATTGGTATTGATCTTGGTTTTTGTTCTTTTGTTTAGTGTGGTGGCAAGCGGATGCCTTGGCGGTGGAAACGAATCGCCAAGCGGAACTTACAGTGAATCTTCCCAAAGTGGAGGAGCCACAACCAGTGCCGGAGGAACTTCAAGCGGAGGGGAGGAAAGCGGAACGGCAACATGGCAAACCCCCTGGGACGCCTACAACCCGGTTCAGATCGGCGGGGAAAGTTACTACATAACCTACCTGAAGTACACCTTTACCATCAAGAGCTCCGAGGGGGAGCGCTCATATGAGGTAATAAAGCAGAGGGGCTACGTCAAGGCCCACATCTATGCGGACGACAACGGAAAGAAAGACTTAGGCGAGTACAACCTCTTCGCCTACTACGGGAAGATAACACCCCTGAACGACCCGGACATGAAAGGCTCGCTTGAGTACCTGATACTGATAAAGGAACGGACTAAGGACAGCGATGCATACTTCCTAACCCCGTTCCCGGACTTCGGGGCCATGATGTCGGGAACAACCGCTGTGATAGAGGCATCCTACGGAGGAAACTACTTCTACTGGAGCAATCCTGCATCCATAGGAAAGTATTCAGAGCTTCCCTACACCGAGGGAGATCCGAACACCCTTATGGGAGCGATCCCGGGCACGGCTTTTCAGGGCTGGATGGTCATGGTGAGCTCGGCCGTCTGGACAGGACTTGAGGATCACGATCTGAGCAAGCCAGACGAGTACAGCTTCTCCTTTATGGGAATGGGCTACAGCTACAAGGTTAGCCCGGACGGAACGGTGACGTTTGACGGAAAGAGCTTCATGGTAAGCAACGTCGAATGGAGCTGGGCGATTGGCAACGTTAGGGGACAGGGTAAGGCAAGGATAGCCCCAGCACTACCGGTTCCGGTTGAGAGCGAGGGGACCTTTAGCCAGATGGGTGGTGAGAGCTACTACTCCAAGATTTCTGTGGAGGACATGAAGTTCTCGAAAGAATTCGGAGGAATAAACGTCGGGATAGAGCACACGACTTCCCCGGGAGAAAGCACGGGAACGGATACGCAAACCGGAACCCAAACAGAGACATCAACACAGGCTCCATCCGGACTCTCGGACAACTGGAAGCTCGGCTGGGACGCGAGTAAGTCAATAAGCATAAACGGAAAAGAGTACCTCGTCAAGGAGGTAACGTTCAACGTGGACTACAAGCTTTCCGGGGGAGAAGAAAAGCACTTCGTCATCACCAAGGGCTACCGTGAGGAAGAACTAAACGGTAGGAGCGTTTACCTGCTCTACGCCAAGGTTGAGATAAGCGGAGAGAGCTACGAGTACAGAGTTTACGTTGAGCCGGGCTATCTGGACGAGTACACATCCGGAACACTCTGGATTCCTTCAGTTTACGACCTCATCAACGGCCCGGACTTCGTCAAGGTCGAGATAACCGGACCGAGCTGCCACTACTCGATAGACGAGGAAGGAAACATTGAGGGAGACATGAGCTGCGGGATGATAAGCGAGGACTTCCAGAAGTACAACATGGTATGGAGCTATCCAACGGGGTTCTACGGTGGAATTTACGGTGATGTGCTAACCTACGTTACCTTAACCGAGAATGGAAACGGCTACACTGTTGAGGCAGGCGATCCAGTGGCCATAGGGGGAATGACGTTCGATACCTACAAAGTCACATGGAATGGCCTGGTCCAGGGCGGCTTTGCCCAGGGCAACGGCGAAACGGTGGTCGCTCCAGAGTTGCCATTCCCTATGGAAGTTGAGGCTTCCCTCACGATGCCAGGGATGGGGGGAATCTACGTCCATGCCAGGCTGGTTGACCTGAAGCTTGAACCTGCAAGCTAACAAACTTTAAATCTTTCAACCTCTATTTTATTTCATGTTCGGTGAGCACGAACTTAAAACGCAGTTCATCAAAATCATCGATAAGAAAATCCACCTCGTCGAGAGCTCCGGGAATACAGTCCTCTACCGAAGGGACGATGTGAGGGTGCTCATAAAAAGGGGCGATGAAAAGCTCCGGGTTCTCCCTGCGCCGGCCGAGGGCTACGGTGTGAAGTTCCTGTTCATAAAGCTCTCGGAAAAAATAGCAATCCCTCCAAAGGAGCGGCTGGTCGGGTACCTCTCAGCCCCGATAGACGTCTCCGTTATGAGCGGCGACCTGGAGATAGACCGCTTTGTGGTCGGAAGGGAGAAGTACACCCTCTACGGCGAGAAGACGGTGGGAGTGATAGCGAGATACCACGAGAGCGATTTTTATGAAAAGCCCCCCGATTCTCCTGGGATAGTGAAGCTCGTCATCAGCAACCCCACAGAAAGCTGGAAGCTGGTGGAGAGGATAGTGTTCCCGATAAGGAACAGCGTGATGTTTTACTCTGCTGAGAAGGCGTACTACCCGCTGGTAATACTCACCACAAAGGAGATTTACGAGGTCAACAACACCGGAAACCCCCCTGACGGGACGCTGAAGCCCACCCATGAGGCGGAACCGCTCCCCAACTTCAGGATGAGGTGGTCGTGATGGCAGCTAACAGCACCACAACGGCCCCCATCCAGATAGACCTCAGCCTGCTGACCATCGTGGAAGCGGCCCTGATAGTATTCGGCATGGTAGTCCTCGGGAGGGTTGCCAGGAGGCTGATAATCAGGAAATCAAAGGAAACGAGCATGACATGGATAATCAACGAGGACACAGCGGATATAGTGTTCCGAATGTTCGTGCTCGGGGGCATCATCTGGGCCCTTTACCGGCTCGGCATAATGAGCTACGGAATAGGACCGACCACCGTGGGCAACATAGCCTTCGCCACGGGCTTCTTCTACTTCTCGTACCTGATAGCGAAGAAGTCCAAGGACTACATGATAATGAGCTCAGGAAAAACGGCAAGACCCGAGACGATAGTCAAAGCGAAGGTCTTCTACTACGTCTTCATAACCATCGCCTTCTTCATGGCCCTGAGCTTCGCGGGAGTGAGCACACAACTCAGCGCACTCCTCGCGGCGGCGGGGATAACTGGTATCGTCCTCGGTTTCTCCGCACAGACGGTTGTTTCAAACTTTGTCTCGGGAGTCTTCATGTACTTCGACAAGCCCCTCCAGATAGGGGACGCCGTGAAAGTGGAGGACATCTCGGGCGTCGTTGAAGACATAAGAATACTTTCCACGAGGATAAGGGCCTGGGACGGCACGCTCATCAGGATTCCAAACGAGAGGCTGTTCAACAGTAACATAGTCAACTTCATGCGCTATCCCGTGAGAAGGGTCGACTTGGAGGTTGGAATAGCCTACGCTGCCGATGCCGAAAGGGCAGTGGAGATAATAAAGCGCGTTCTTGATGATATCCCCCTGGTCCTGGTCGAGCCCGAGCCGCTGGCTTACGTTGACAGGCTCGACGACAGCGCGGTGGTTATTGCCATACGCGCATGGGCGCCCAGCGAGAAGTGGTTCGACGTCAGAATAAGGATAATCCACGACGTCAAGAAAGCTCTTGACGAGGCCGGAATAGAGATACCGTTCCCGCAGAGGGTGAACTGGTTCGCCAACGAACTGAGGGTTAAGATAGAGGAGCCGCCGGAAGAGGAAAATGAGAAAGGATAGGCTTAGTCCCCTTTCTTTTCAATCAGCGCGTAGAAGAATCCGATAGTGCCGTGCCTGTGGGGCCAGGCTCTCATGGTTCCCGGCAAGAAACCCTCGCTGTAGGGCCTGCTCAGTGGGACGAGTCTGGCATCGTCGTGCCTCCCGAGGAACCACTCCACAACCCCCTCGTTTTCCTCCCTGAGCATCGAGCAGGTCGAGTAGAGAAGCCTTCCTTCGGGCTTTAAAAGCTTCCACGCGCTCTCTATGAGCTCCCTCTGAAGGGCCACCACCTTCTGAATGTTCTTCTCACGCAGACGCCACCTCAGCTCGGGGTTCTTGGCTATCGTCCCATCGCTGGTGCAGGGCGCATCGAGCATCACCCTGTCGGCGATTCCCTCCCCCAGCATATCCGGTGCCTTTCTGCCGTCTGCCCTTATCGTCTCGGCTATCTTAACGCCCGTCCTCCCGAGAACCTCGTTCATGCGCTTTATCCTGGCCTTGTCAACGTCAAGGGCATATATTTTACCCTCGTTGTGCATCAGCTCCGCCATGTGGGCGGTTTTTCCACCCGGAGCCGCTGCTAAATCAACGACCGTTTCGCCGGGTTTCGGGTTTAGTACAAGCGATGCAACGGCTGCCGCCTCCTCCTGGGCTATGGCGAAGCCCTTGTTGAAGAGCCATTCCGGGTTGAACGGGTCAAGAACCCTGATGATAGTATCGACCCTCTCGCTCCTCTCAAAGCGGACGTTCTTTTTCCGGAGATAGCCCTCAACCTCCTCAACGCTGCTCTTCAGCAGGTTAACCCTGATGCTCGTCGGTAACGTCTCGTTGAGGGCCCTCAGGAGGTCTTCGGCCTCGTTTCCAACAAGTTCCCTCATCTTCACTATGAACCACTCTGGAAAGAGATAGTCCCACTTTAGGCGTTTCTCCTCAGTGTCGATGACCGGCACGTATTCGAAGAGGCGCGGAAGGAGGTCGTAGTAGTAATAGCCAACATAGGGGTGGGTCCTCCTCGATAGGAACTGAGCGAGGCCCTTCAGATGCCCCCGCGTTTTTTCGCTGGGATCCCTGAAGACGGCCACCTCAATCGAAACCCTCAGCGTTGCCCTCAGCCAGGGGTCAAGGATGAGCGGAGAAACCCCGACAAGTTCCTCGATTATCTCGTCTATCAGACCGAGCCTTCGCTGGATGGAGTAGAATATGCCCGTCAGCTTCGAGTTCTCCCAGCCATCGATTTTGTACCTGGCAAAGGCTTTCCTCTTGGCGCTCTGGCTGGGCTTGATTTCCTCCCCGAGCTTAACCGCCTCTATAAGTGCATACAGCTGTCTGTCGCTGAGCTTGAGTTTTCCCAAGTTCATCCCTCCGATAGGAGAAGCTTGGCTCAGGCCGTTTTGAACCTTTCCATGACCCTAGCCGCAACCTTCCGGACTTCTTCATCATCTGATTCAAGGAGTTCCAAGAGGACTGGCTCAAAAACGGTCCTGTTAATCTCGGGGCGGATTCCCCACATGGTGATGGCGTCTAGAACCATGAGTGCAGAGAACTGAAGCTGGGGATCCCTCAGGGCAGCCTTCAAAAACTCCAGAACTCTGGACACGGCCTCCTCGTCCCAGGTGTAGATGAAATAGTAACTGAAAAACTCCAGTGCTGGAAGTGGACGCTCCTCAAGGAAGGACAGAATGCTCTCAAGAACGTCCCTCCTGCCACCGCGGGAAGCAAGAAACGCCAGAATCTTCGCGGCTTTGTTCCTCTCCCATGGGTTCCTGGATTCAACGATCTCAAAGAGCGCCGGGATCAGTGGGTGGAGAACCTTGAGCTCCCCGTTATTTAGTGTAGAGACCAGCTTGGAGAGCACCCACAGGGTGTTTGATCTCCTTTCCGCATCGTGAGAACGTAGGAAGCCCTCCAGCTCCAATACCGACTCGGGCCTTGTGCGAAGAACCTCGGCAAGCGCCGAGGCGTCACCATCGTCAATGAGCTTTTCTATTGGGGGCAGCTCGGGGACCTCAGTGGCCCCCTCAAGGGGTGTTTCCCCCACCTCCACGGATTCCGAGCTGGGAGCTGGAGGAGAGAACTCAAGAACGGCAGCTGAACCTCCTGAAGGGCCGCCAACGACCTGAAACCGTGGAGTGAACTCTTCTATTCCCTCCAGCTCCAGGGTTTTGGACAGCCATCTCATGAGGAACTCGTCCCCAAGGGAGATGGCCAGGTCCATGGCCATCGAGTATTCCCCCTCCAACACGAGTCTGTGAAGAATGTTCTTGGCCTCCTCGGGCCTGGAGCGGTAATGGGAGGCCAGGATCTCCTCGATTCTACCCTGGAGTTTTTTTGCCTTTGAACGTATCAGAAAGTCACCGCTCTGAACCGCGATCCGTTTAACCCCGGAGAGAACCTTGGGCAGGGTCTTTATCGCCTCCTCTGGAACCTCCCCGCGAAGTGCCTCCGAAATCACGTCAAGCACGAAGTCCACGAGGAGGTCGTCATCCTCACTCAGGAACAGATCCAAGGCCTCTTCAAGGAGTGTTAAGAGGCTCTTGGCGTCTCCGGTGAAGACGAATATGTTGAGCAGAAGCCTGAGCCCCATAGCCCTGAGGCGCGGATTCTCATGTGAGATCAGCCAAGAGACCTTTGATCGGACGGCCGGGGAGGGATGGGAAACCGTGAGTTTGGTCACGAGGTTACTCATGTCCAAGGAAGCGAACTCCATCCGGGGGTCCTTGATGAGCTTGACCAGAACATCCACGAGGCACAGGAACTCATCCTTTCTCAGGGGAAATCCATCCACCAGCGCGGAGAGGGCCTTGAGCGACTTCGTGACCAGGCGCGGATCCTTGGACTCCAGCACCGATAGAATCGTCCCAAAACCGTTGTTCATGACGAGAAACTTCGTCCTGTCGTCTCCCTTCTTTAGAACCTCGCTGAGTGCAAGAAGCGCCCTAACCTTGGTGTTCTTGTCCCCATGCCCGATCAGGTCTAGGAGCATTAGAAGAACATCACTGTCCCGGAGGGCCAGCTCGACTGCCTCGTTTATCTGCCACGAGAGGACCATTTCGCGCAGTTCATCCTTGGAGGGGATAGACCTTTCAAGCGGCACGATGAGTAATATAACTAACTTGGCATATATCACTTTCGCTTCAAATATCCGCGAAGGTCATTGCTCCCTTGAGAAGCCCAGCAGCTCCGCGAGCCTGGGGTCGACCCCCTCGGGATCCTCCTCCCAGAGCTTCATCAGGAGGGCTGTGCCACCAATTATTAAGGCGAGGTTAAGGGCCTCCTCCACGCGACCCTCGATGAGAAATTCCTTCATAACCTCGAGCGCCTCATCCTTCCTGGGGCTGTAGTAGGAAAACAGAACCTTCTCCACCTCTGTTCTAACGTGGGAAGCCCTGGAACGTATGAGGACATTCTCAGCCCCGTTTTCGATGTCCTTGAGAATCGGCAGAAAACCGACCAGCGGACCCATCATATCTGGAGACATGTGGAAAGCCAGCACCTCCTCAAGGAAGTCGAGGCCAGCCTCCACCAGGAGCACGTTATCGCTCGTCATGAGCTTCGAGATGCACTCCAGAACCGCACGACCCTTTCCGTCCAAACTCCCAGAGTTCAGGAAAAGACGCATTCCAAGGGCCTGTAAATACAGGTCATCCGAGGACAGGAGTTCGTTTATCCTCTCTCTGCTCTTCCAGCTCAGGGGAGGCATCTGAAGCTTGCCGAAGAGGTCTAGAACCGAGAGGTACAGGAAGGTGTCGTTCCTCTCCACGACTGGGACAACCGCGTCTATGAGCGCCAGGAGCCGGAGTTCGTCAATCTGGATACCATCGAAAAGACGCAGGAGAACCTCTATCGTCCTTGCGACTATCCTGCCGTCCTCATCTCCGAGAAGAACCGTCAGCCTGTTAAAGCCGTTTCTAAGGACGGTGGACTTTATCCGCCCATTCTGCTCTTTGAGGAGCTCTCCAAGTGCAGTTAGCGCCCTCAAGCGCGTTGCGGCATCCTCGTCTCTCAGGAGGCCAAGGAGGGACGTCACGACGTACTCGTCCCCGTTGGCAATGTCAATTATATCCATCGCCCGCCAGGACATCACCAGCTCCCTAATTTGATCCATGGATTCCACCCCTCATTATACCCACGAGATATTGAACTCCATCCAATATATTGTTTTCGCTTCACATCCTTTGGAACCGGTACACATCGACGGGGATTCTCTCCAGCCTCTTCCGATGGAAGAAGAACTGGGCTGGAATCTCAAAGAGAAGGGTTACTCTATGCGTTATCGAAAAACCGAAGTCTCTCACAAAGGCTTCGATAAAGCGCCTTACCTCTGGCTTGGCCAAGTGGATGGAGTACACAACGTCGCCCACCTCAAAGGCCTTGATCAAAAAGGGCCTGTCGGCATGCTCCCTCTGGCTCCCGAAGGGCGGGTTCATCACAACGGTATCAACCCTCATAGAGAAATCGGAGACGTGTGTGTGGAAAACCTCGACGCACTCAGCCACCCCGAGGCGCTCTATGTTACCCCGGAGAACCTCGACGGCATCACCGTCAACCTCAACGGCATAGACTTTCTCCGCCCCAAGGAGGCAGGCACCAACGCTCAAAACCCCCGTTCCCGCACCCAGGTCGGCAAGGACTCTACCGGCGATATCGCCCTGGGAGTGTGCCATCCAGAGCAGCTCGGCCGCGACATTCCCAGGGGTCCTGTACTGTTCAAGCTCGGGTTTTGGATTCCTGAAGCCCTCCAGCCGGGAGAGCGTCATGGCGAGGTGCTTCTTCTTCAATCTCTCACCCCGTGAAGCGCTATGCCAAGGGGTTCGTCCTCATTACGCTCAACCCCGAGTATCTCATCGAAGGCATAGTCATCGCGGAGTCCTAGGAGTATCTCCACCTCGGTAGGCGTCAGCACCGGTTTTCGCCAGTTCTCGTAGTCGTCTATCGGAACGCGCGGACAGGCAACGACGACGTAGGCGTCGAAGTCGAAGCCTTCCAAAGCGGGATAGTTAATGTGGTTCATCGCCATTAGCCTGGCATATTTCCCATGCTCGCGGAGGAGCTTAACCACGCGCTTCGCCTCCGCCAGACGGAGCTGCCCTTTCTTGGTGCTCGTTATCACACCGAAGCGCTCTGCATCCATGGCCTTCGCTATCTGCGCCCAGCGCTTCCTGATTAGGCGCTCCGCTTCTTTGTCCATCCAGAATGCATCGCCGGAGTATGGATTGACCGCGAGGGTAGGTTTACCGGTCGCCAGGGCGAGGCCAATGGGATGGAAGTAGCCGGCACCGATGAAGAGAACCCCTTCGGCATCAACCTTGGCCGGGCTAAAATTGCAGCCGAGAACCTGACCCGACCAGCTGACGCGGGAGTCCCCTTTCCCGATGATAACTTCAAAGCCCTGCTTTTCCAGAAACTCCCTCGCCTCCTCAAGTCTGTGAACGTGCTGGGCTGTTGTCACGAGGGCTATCCTTCTCCCGAGCTTTCTTATCTCATCGATGTTTTTCTCAAGCACGGGAACAACTTCAACCTTGGCGAACGCTGGGACGAATATAGTGGGCACCTCAAGGTGGAGGCGCATGTAGGAGTGGCCGAGGTGTATCAGCGCATCGCAGCCGAGTAGCTTCGCCTCCCTGTCGGCGGGATCGCAGGCACCGTAGTTTACATCGCCGTTTATTATTGCCTCAATCCCGTTATCCTCAAGGAAATCCGCCAGAGTTTGGGCCTCGCGCTTCAGACCCTCCGGCGTCTGAATGAGGACCCTCTCAGCACCAAGCTCTCGCAGGGTTTTCAATATCTCGCGGTTTGAAACTTCATGCATTGGACTCACCGACAAAGATTGGAGGACCCCTTTAAATCACCATCGATTCACAGAAGTGTACAGCGTTTTAGTGAACATTAAAATACATTATATACCATAAACGTTCAATCGAAACCTTTATTAAACATTGCTGCACTAGATTTTGTGCAATATCTTGGGGGTGGTGTAAAATGAAGAAGGTGGCTACAATCCTGGGACTTCTCTTCTTGGCCGCCATGCTCAACCCAGTGGCGGCTTCTAGCAGCAAGGGAGAGGCAAACTACTGGCACCCCTACCCGTGGAACCTCGTACCTGGAGACATCGTCATAGGCCACAACCCCAGCAGCGACAAGTACATCCCCGGTTACTGGACACACACCGGAATCATTGCCTACTATGATAGCTATTACGGGGAATGGGTGGTCATAGAGGCATGGGAGTCCGGAATAAGAATGGTTCTGCTCTCTGACTTCCTAAAGAGATACGATACAGTTGCAGTTCTTCGCGTCGCCACCAGCGACTACGTGAGGCAGAACGCAGTTTACTTTGCCTACCAGCAGCTGGGCAAGCCCTACGACTGGGGCTGGTGGACAAAGCAGGTTTACGGCGACAGCTACTACTGCTCGGAGCTCGTCTGGGCGGCCTACATGGCCGCAGGCGGACCGGACATAGACGCTAACCCCGGCTGGACGTGGACCTATCTGAACGGTGTTGCGCCGCAGGAGGTCTACGACGACGGTGACACCTACGTGATATACTACCACTCGGCCTGATCGCTCTCTTTCTATTTTTGTCAGCTGAAAAAGAATATTCCATCAACGTATTCTCTCCTGGGGTAACATAAAACCGCAAATATCGAGCCAAATGTGAACAATGAAAAAGAGTAACGCTTATTAATCCGCCGTCATACTCTTGTTCCGCCCAACAGGGGGTGGTTAAATGAGGAAACTTGGAATAATAGCCGTGGTGTTCATCCTTCTCGGCGCCACCGTTCCAGGTGCCAGCGCCGGCGACCTGCTCAACTACATCTGGGACACCAGGACCTACCAGCACCCGTACCCGACCGATGTCCAGCCAGGAGACCTCGTCTACGGCCACAGCCCGGACCTCTTCAACGCCATAATCCCCGGCTACTGGATACACGTTGCAATCGTCGCCTGGTACAACGAGAGCATCAACGACTGGATGGTCATAGAGGCCAAGATAGGCAAGGGTATCATCATCAGCCCGCTCAGCGAGTTCCTCAGCAGGTACGACGTGGTCGCCCTCCAGAGGGTCATGGTCGATGACGCCACCAAGCAGAGGGCCATTCAGTTCGCCTACCAGCAGCTCGGAAAGCCCTACAACTACAACTATCTCGGCAAGCCAAAGGTCTACGATGACGAGTACTACTGCTCCCAGCTTGTCTGGGCCGCTTACCTCGTCGCCAGCAACTTCCAGGTAAACCTGGACGAAAACGACGGCGCCTGGAGCTGGAAATACTTCTACTCAGTCGCCCCACAGGAAGTTTACGACGACCCGATGACTTACACCATCTACAAGCACGAGGCCTGAGCCCTCTTCTCTTTTCTTTCCATTCCCCCATAAACAAAAGCCTTTTATACTTCCTAACCCAACAATACCTCGAAGTTCGATGCATCGGGGTGATAGGTATGGGTGAGTTCATCATAACGACCACTGAGAAAATCCCCGGCTACCGCGTGGTTGAGGTCAAGGGGCTCGCCAGGGGCGGTATCGTCAGGGCAACCCACGTTGGCCGGGACATAATGGCCTTCTTCAAGAACCTGAAGGGCGGTGAAGTGCAGGAGTACACCCAGATGCTGGCAGAGGCCAGGGAGGAGGCACTGAGGAGGATGAAGCTTCACGCCGAGGACATGGGGGCCAATGCCGTCATAGGGGTCCGCTTCATGACTTCAGCTGTTGCCTCGGGTATGGCGGAGATATACGCCTACGGCACGGCGGTGGTCGTTGAAAAGCTGGAGGAGTGAGCATGTACCTCCTTCCGTTCCCCATACTCGGCGGACTGCTGGCATGGGCAACGCTGTACTTTATAGGCTTCGAAAAGCAGAGGTGGGGGGAGTTTCTCTTAGGCTTAGCGGCCTTCTTCATTGCGATGATAATCCAGAATCCTGTCCAGCAGCTCCCGCTCCTCGGGATGGGGATAAAGTCCAACGCAGACGTCATAGCCAGGGGGACGGCCTTCGTCGTGGGTGTCTCAATATGGTTCGGACTTATCGCCGGCATAGTTCAGGAGGGGGCAAAATACCTCCTGGTAAAGGGGAAGAGTCTGAACACCGGCCTGTTCATGGGGCTGGGCTTCGGAGTAACGGAGGTCTTCCTCATAGCCGGGGCGGCCCTCGCCGGAGCTATGGCGACCGGAAAACCGCTCGACGTACCGTTAAGCACGGCGCTCCTCTCGATGGTGGAGCGCTACTTCGTGGTGCTCTTCCACGTTGGGACAGGGATATACCTGGCCTATACTTACAGCGAAGGCTACGGGAAGGAGGGACTCCTCGCCATGATAGGTATTCATACCCTCATCGATTCCCTGGCAGCTTATTACCAGCTCACGAAAAGCGAGCCGGTCATGTACGCGGTAGAGTTTATAACCGCCCTCGCCGCAATGGGGCTGGTTTATTACATGATTCCAAAGGCAAAGGTCGAGCTCCCGAAGGAAGAGGAAGCCCTGTGGTGAGCGACGTGCTGGTGGACAGAAAGGAGAAAGCCCTCAAGAAGCTGAGAAAAGACCTCCGCTCCGGGCTCTACTCGTACCTGGTGCTCCTGCTCCTGGAGAGGGAGGAAGAGCTCCACGGCTACGCGATACGGAAGAGACTGGAGGAGCTCAGCGACGGCAGGATCGTGCCCAGTGAAGGGGCACTCTACGACATCCTCAAGAGCCTGAAGAAGACCGGGCTGGTGGGGGACACCTGGGCCGAAGTTGGCGGAAGGCCGAGGAAGTACTACTCCCTGACGAAGCTGGGCAGGGAAGTCCTGAGCGAGCTGAAGATGGAGATAGGGGCGATAATGGAGACGCTTGAGAGGATGGAGGAAAAGTAGTCCAAGGGAGTCACCATGGAACCATATACGCTCTTCAGAATCATCTGGGCGACCTTCCTCGGCCTCGGCATGATTGCCGCTGGAGTCATTACATTTACCTCAAAGGGCGAGCCGGGAATCGGCTTCAGGATAGGCTACACTTACCTCTCCGAGCGCGCGAGGAGGAAAGCCAACCGCGTTTCCGGAATCGGGACAATCCTCACAGGAGTGTTTCTTATAATCCTCTCCCCGTTTCTGAGCTTCCCACGGCTTGCCGCCCTACTGCTCCTGGGCATCGGAACAACCATGCTCCTCGCCTATCTGACTGCAAAGCGCGAGTACGAGCTTGAGGAGTTCTCGGAGAAAGCGCCCGAGAAACCTGGAAAGGTGATAAAACCCCCAGATTTAAAGAAGTACATCGCCCTCCAGGCCGCCTTTCTGGCCATCTTCACCGGCCTTTGTATAGCCGGAAGAGTTCCCCAGGAAACCGCCATCGTTCTCGGCGGAGCGCTCATTCTGCTCCTCGCACTGACGTTTTTAGTTTCCCGCCCGCTGGTTTTCCAGCTGGCTCCGAAGTTCAAGGGAGTCATGGCGAAGAGGTTTGCAAAGGCACTAACTCTAGTCTCGGGATTGATGACGGCTGAGATTGCCTTAGCGGCACTCGGCTATGAACCCGGGCCGCTTGGTGTCGTCTTGCTTATTATGGCCTCGCTCGGCGTTATCTTCTATGCCACCTTCATTGCTCTCGCAGGAGCCTACGAGGAGGGTTACTATTAGCTTTCGAGTGCCTTTATCAGCTCTTCCCGTTCGGGTTTTCTTATTATCCCCATCTCAACTGCGTGCTCAATCACATACTCCGGCAGATCCTCTCCGAAGAATGCCCTTATCCCCTTCCCAGGGAAGTAGAAGGCGTAAACTCTAACGTTTTTATCTAAGCATTTTCCCCTCGCGACCATGAAGCCCTTCTCCGCGTTGACCCTTATCACCTCGAAGCCAAACACTTCGGCGATACCAAAGAAGGCCTCAAAGAGCTTCACCCGCGCGTCCTTCAAAGCTTTATTGACAGCCTGGCGTGAGACACCGAGGGCCTCGGCTATCTCAACCTCTCTCATCCCCTTGGCCCTCATCAGCCAGACCCTCTCCATGCCCTCAGGAAGTCGAAGCATTTTTCATGGCCCCCTTGATGAGTTTCAGGAAACCTTCACCCATCCCAGAGGAGACGAGATAAGATTTTCCCTCCTCAACCTTAACACCAAAGCTGTTTGAAAATACCCAGAAGAAGACGAAAACCAGCTGCAGGTAATCCCCCGTGAGCCGGGAGATGTGCCAGGAGGTGGAAATCCCTATAAGTCCTGAGGAAAACAGGAAGAGTGGAATCCCTCTAACCGGAAGGGAGCCAGTTCCCTTAATCCACATGATAAATTCCTCCGTATATTTGTCTCTTAAGCTCTTCAATGAACCCCTCGGCCTCTTTTTCGTCATAGGTTGTGAGGAGAAAGACTCCCCGTTCCGTGATGAGAAGAACGCCTTTGAGACCCAAAACCCCGTCGTAGGTCATTCCTGCAATTACAATCCCAACACCTGCCATGTAGATTCCCCATCCTGGCTGCCCCGAAAGTGCGATCATTATTCCCAGCAGGCCTGCAAGAACAATTGTTGCAACGGCAACCTTTTCTTTGGACTTGGGGGGAATAACAAAGGTGAAGAGGGGATAAAGTCCCCAAAAAATCCATGCGGCCCAGAGGTAAGGACCCCACACCTGATTATTCGAGAGAAGGCCTACAATCCCAACCAGGACCCACAAACCCGAAAGCAGGAGCGTTTTCTTAAAATACCTCACGAGCTTTAGCCTTTCAATCTCGGAAACATTCAGAAGGTCAACTATCTCGTTTAGCGAAAGTTCTTTCCTGATAATGGCTATCGGCCACCCCCATCTCAGGATCACCTTACCGTCTTTCACCTCAACCCGTCTGCTGGCGAATAGAACCAAAGAAATCCAAAATAAGACGGCCAATAGCTCCATGAAAACGTCGTTTCCGGTGAGTAGATAGGCTAAGGCAGAGAGACCCACGAGCAAAACCACAATATCCACCCATACTATGGACCGATAAGGTCTAAGCGCCATCTATACCACCCAGTGCCTTTATGACCCTTTCAGCGTCGTGACATCCTATCAGGAACCTGCCATTCTCCGCCAGAACCTCAACGTACTCCATCGAGACCCAGGAAAGGACAAACCAGAAACCTATTAAGGAGGTAAAAAGCGAGAGCCCGAACCACTGGAACTCCATCCCCGAGGCCGCGAATGGCGCTGAAAGGGCCCAGGGGAGAAGGAGTGCAAGCAGGAAAAGCCTCCCCATCCTTTCTTTTAGAGTCCTTACCGGGAACGCCAGCGTTATCCAGTAGAGAACGAGCCAGTAAGCAACGAAGGGAAGGACCAGAAAACCCTTAACGCCGAAGAGCACGAAAGAGAGCAGCATGAAGAAGGACGGGACCAGCAAAGAGTTTGCAAGGTCTTTCCAAAGCGTTCCTAGTTTGAGTTCTCCGACGTTCTTGACCTCAAGCACCTCGCCGGCGTTAACGCGGAGGATGCCAAAACCGTAGACCAAGGTCAGCCCCTTCTCCGAAACCTCAACCTTCCAGCCGGAGGATACCCCAAAGAGGAAGGCACTCGCGAGCAGAAGCGCGAAGTATCCAGCTGGGCCATAGTTCTCCATAACCCACCCGACTGAGGACAGCAGGGCAACGGCAACAAAACGGAGGAAGAGCGCGATCCCCGGTGCGGAGAGGGGCCACGCTCCCCTAAGCCTCACCACTGCCAACTACCCCCATTAGCCTTTTCATCTCCTTCCGCGATGAGAGGACGAGGGAGTAAGTGCCCTCTTCAATTGAGGTAATTCCCTCGCAGTTCCGGTTCTCATGTACTTCGCCTTTGTCAACCTATGTAAGTTGACAAAATATTTAAACCTTTCGATGGGTTTAAATAATTTCACACATTCTCCATCGTGGTGATGGCATGTCCCTGGAGGAGCTGTACAGGTACGCGAGGGGATATATGGAGCCGGGCAACGAGGGGGCGAGAAAAAGGTTCATGGAACTGTCGGAGTTCTTTGAAAAGCTGAAGCTCCCCAGAGGTGGAAGGATCCTTGACCTCTGCGCTGGCACGGGAATAGCCGGAAGCGCGGCAGCAAAGGCAACGAATGCCAAAAAGCTAACCCTGCTTGACCTCAGGGCCGAAGATCTGGAGAGAGTCCGAGAATGGCTCGAATTCGCAGGCCTGGGAATTGTCCCGACAAAGGTTCGCGGGGACGTGAGGGAAGCAGCAGAACTTATTGAGGAGCACGAGGTCGCGCTTCTCTTCGGCAACACCATGATACACTTCGATCCCTTCGACGCGGTCAGGATATTCGCCAACGTAGCCTTGACATTGACCGAGGACGGTGTTTTCATTGTAGAAGACACCGACAGGGTTTACAGGATATTATACAGCATCGGCTACAAGGAATTCTTCGTCGAGAGTAAGGGAGAAAACCACACCCTCGCCTCCGTCCACGAGGGATACGACGTCAGAAGGGGGACGTTCAAAAGAGCCTACTACCTACTGCCTGGCTTCAGAAAGGTGGGGGAGTTCGACTTCCACCACTGGGACCTGGCGACCCAGCTGGCGATCGGGCGGATATTCTTCAGGGAGGTCAGGCTCATAAGGCCGGGGGAGCACGGATTCACGCGCGTGGGAGACATCCTCTATTTTAAACACCCGAGAAAAGACGTTGCAGAGCTTGTCCTAAGTGACTTCAGCGCTCCGCTCTAAACCTCATTTCTATTTCCTGGCTAACGTTGCCGTTTTTGATAACGAGGTAGTAGCCGTCGCGGGGGACGTTGATACTAAGGGTGACGTTCGTGACGTTCTCCCAGCTCATGAGAACGTTATCGCTGTTGCCTTCAAAGTAGCCGGAGTTGGAGGATATCACGTAGACGGAGAAGGGCCTCTCGGCGAGTATGTAACCGGCTATATGGGAATTCACGGGTAGAATCTCGGCCTGAACGTCGTTCGGCCCAAAAAAGACCCTCTGGTATGAGTAATCATCCGGGAACATCTCCGCGTTGACGACTAGGGTAACCACCACCGCCACCGCAACGGGTATCAGCAAAAGGATGTACTTCCTTTTTCTCGCCATCATCTACCATCTACTGCCCTAGTTCTTAAAATACTTTCGGAAGAGGACACAGAACCGGGAACAGAGCCGTTTAAGGCGAGTTTTATGGGGATTTTCCAACGGACAGTGCATTCCATTGGATGTTATTGGATACTGCCCTTCAAATATTGGCAACATTACAACACGGTTGGTAACGGCCCAGGATTGGAGCAAAAAAGATGCAAACACTCCAAAATACAAAGAAATTGATAGGATGGATATTATCACAGCGAGTAGAACTCGGGCCGTCTGTCCCTGAAGACATCATTGATGTCATTGAGCCGCTTGTCCCTCGCGAGCGAGAGGTCGACCTCGACGACGGCAACCTCTTCCTTATCCTCGCTACCCATCGCGAGAACTTCTGCCTTTGGAGATGCTATGGTGCTCTTACCTATGAATCGCAGACCCCTCTCCTCGCCAATCCTGTTGGCGGTGATGGTGTAAACACGGTTCTCCAAAGCCCTAATCGGCATCGCCCTTGGGGCGTAGGGCATGACGAGGTTGCTTGGGTGGGCTATGATGTCGGCCCCTTTGAGGGCGAGGGTTCTCGCGCTTTCAGGGAAGAACCAGTCAAAGCATATCATCACCCCGACTTTGGCTATGCCGATGTTAAAGACGTGGAAGCCGAGGTTGCCCGGCTCGAAGAATAGCTTCTCGCGGTAGAACAGGTGAATCTTGCGGTATTTTCCAATGTATCCGCTCCCGATAGGCCCAGTTATCACGGCAGAGTTGTAGAGCCTGCCTTTCTCATCCTTCTCAGCGGTTCCGGCAACTATGAAAACCCCAAGCTCCCTAGAAAGCTCCATCAGGAACTGAGCAGTCGGCCCATCTGGAATCTGACCGGCAACCTCTTCAACCTCGCTCCTGCTCTCGAAGTTGTAGCCGGTATCAAAGAGCTCCGGCAAAACCACGAGTTTGGCCCCCTTCTCCACCGCTTCACGGATCATCTCCTCGGCCCTGGAATAGTTAACTTCCGGCTCAAGAAGGACGGGTTCCATCTGAACGTAAGCCACCTTCATGCTACCACCGCTCTAACATCGCCCGCGGGATAGATAAGGTTAGCGGAGGAACGTTCCGAATCTTAGAATTAATTATACTGGCAGATAAATGAGTTGTTGTTTCAGGTCAGCTGTTGCGATAAGGATAACAACGCATTACTTGTAAAAGCCACATATATCCACGAAATAGTGACAAAAAGGGTAAAAAAACGTGAAAAGTTGGAGAACTCAGAACCTGCTCCCACACGGCTTTTTGGGGCAGTTGAAGCAGCACGGCAGCTTTTCGACGGTTCGAAGGTAATCGACCCTTCCATATGGAAAAGCTTAAAAAGGAACCCCTAAAGCTAAGGCTGGAGAGAAAGTCAGGGGTGATGATCATGAAGAGGCGCCCAAGGAAGTGGAAGAAAAAGGGAAGGATGAGGTGGAAGTGGATCAAGAAGAGGATTAGGCGCTTGAAGAGGCAGCGCAGGAAGGAGCGCGGACTCATCTGATGCTCCTCCCCTTATCCTTTTGCCCGGTGGTTTCATGTGCTCTTTTGAATCCTTTGAGAGGCTCTCTATGGAAATTGTAACCCCCAGGGGGAGGACTCTCCTGATAGCCGACCCCCACATCGGTTTTGAACTTTCGCGGGGCTTGAGGATAAGGACTCACTTCGAGGAGAGGCTTGCCGAGTTTATAACAGAGAAGGATCCCGATCTGCTGATTCTGCTCGGCGACATCAAAGAGCCGATAGGACTGAGCTTCACTATGAAGCGCCTCCTCATGGGATTCTTCTCAGACCTCCGGGGGATACCCACAATAATCACCAAAGGAAACCACGACGGCAGGATAGAGGAGGTGGCCCAAAAGTTTTCCCACGTTAAGGTAGCTGAGCACGTGCTTATAGGGGGGTTTCTCTTCCTCCACGGGCATAGGAACCTGCCAGAGGTCGAGTTTTCCGAAGGCTACCTGGGACACATACATCCCGCGTATACCTTCAAGAGCGGCGGGACTTCCAGAAAAACAAAGGTTTTCTTCCGCGTGGGCAGGTTTCTGATACTCCCCACCATCAACCCCTTCATAGAGGGCTTCGACGTGAGGCAGGGAATAAAGATGGTTCCCTTTCTGAAGGATTCAAGGGAGGGTGAGGCGTTCCTTCCAGAGGGCATTTACTTGGGGCGTGTTCCACTATAGGAACAATAGGTTGCCGTTTTGTCCCGCCAGTAGAGAAAGCTTATTAAGGTATGAAGGGAATACTTCATAGGTGGGATAAAAGTATATCAGGTGAGCACGAAATGAGCGACGTCTACGAGAGACTTGAGGCACTGCTGCGTTCACTTGGCGTTAAAAAGACGGAGCTGAGGATATACCGCCTCCTCCTCGAGAAGAGCGAGCCCATGAGGATAACTGAGATACAGAGGGAGCTCGGCATAAGCGAGCGCTCGGTTAGGGAGCATGTCCTGAGCCTGTACCGGAAGGGCATCCTCCGGAGAAGACTCATCGAGCAGGGATGGCTGGGCTACGTTTACACAGCCGTTTCACCGAGCGAGGTTCTGGAGCACCTGAAGGAGAACCTGATAAAGAGGATAAACGAAATCGAAAAGGAGCTCAAAAGCACATCCAAGCAGAGAAACTAGAGCACCTCTATAACCCCAGTCTTCTCCAACAGGGCCAGGAGCTTCTCCAGCTTATCTTCTTCAACTTCCCCGAACTCCTCCTTCAGCGCGCCCATTGCCTCGTCTTTTGGGAGGAGCTCGCCAAGCATTAGAAGCTCATGGAGATGGGCCAGTGTTTTTCTGTTCTTCGTCAGCTCTTTGAACTCCTCATAGGCCTTTTCGTCGATGCTCCTTATGAGAGCGCCCGATACCTGCCCTTTTCTAACCCACCTCAGCCAGGGCTTCCTCTCGAAGGGGTGACCGCTTTCGATGCCCAAGAAGTGTGAGTCCCTGGCCAGGCCCATCATCACCAGCTTCTCCGCGTGCTCGGTGTCCCTGTCGAGGGAGAGCTCACCGAGGTACTTCATGGCGTAGCCGCGCGCAAAGCGCTGGAGTTCGTCTTTAGTTGCCTTGGCAAGTGCCAGAGCAGTGGCCAGAACTGCTTTGCCGATGATCTCTATACTGGTTTTGCTCACCTTCTCAACCGTGTCCTCGCTGGAATGATAAAAGCGGTCCGGCCAGGTTATTGGCATCACCGACGGGATTCCAAAGAAGTTGAAGACGTCGTGGTCGCTGCCCATCTCGTAGGGATAGCTCTTGAGCTTTAAGCGCGGCATCGGGCTTCCCGAGAAGCTCTTTCCTTTCCCATTGGCCAGCTCAAGGAAGTACTCCAAAAGGCCAGAAACCACCGAAAACCTCGACAGCGGAGTTCTTACAAGCATTATCGTTGAGCCGGCCCTGTCCTCACTTCCGGCCACCATGTCAAGGTTTATGGCGGCATAGTACCTGTCCAGTCCCGCGTATTTTTCCACGAAGGCCTGTGTTCCGTAGTACTCAGGAATCCACAGGAAGGCGAAGCCGAAGCGGAAAGAGTCGTCGTAGAGCCTCCCCAGAACCCTCGCGAGCTCTATCAGCATGGCACTTCCGGAGGCGTTGTCGTTGGCACCGGGCTTCGGATGACAGATGTGGGCGGTGAAGAGGATGAACGGCTCCTTTCCAATCTCGGCATAGAGGATCGGCAGAACCTGGTGCTCGTTTATCTGGGCTTCAACCTCGACCCTGGCCTCAACTCTCTCCCCGGAGTTCAGCTTCCCCATTATGCCTCTGGCCAGGCTTTCGGGAATAGCAACGGCGGGAATCTTTGCCCATTCGAGGTCATCTTTGGTAAGAAACAGGCCGATGTAGGGTATGGCTTCCCCGGTTCCTTCGCGGTAAGCGATGAATCCAATAGCTCCAGCTTCGTTGGCCTTCCTGTAGGCGTCGCGCCACTCCTTCCCAACCAGGACTATCTTCCCCCCAACGTTCTCCCAGTCCTCCTCGCGGGCTATGTGAACCACTTCACCCTCGGCCTTTCCGCCCGGTGAGTGGGCCATGACGACGAGGGGACTCTGAGAGGTCGTCAGAGTTTTATCCAGAACCTCAATCTTTCCGTGCACCAGGTCCCATGCTATGGGGGATTTAAGGGTCAGGAACCAGCTTTTGCCGTCGTAGAACTCCTCGTGAAGCTCCGCGTTGATCCCCCATATTCTTAGCTCTTCCCGGATGAAGCGGACCGCCTCCGGAAGCTCCTTTGAACCCTGTATCCTGTGAAACTGACTTATCTCGGCTATGTAGTGCAGAACGTTTAAAGGGTCAAAAACCTCGGCCTCCTTTAAAAAGCGCCTCATGACTGCCACCAAGCATAGTTCTCAGATGGAATATTTAAGGTGCTCGCATAGAAAATTTAAATCAGCGCCCCATGTGAAGCATCCTTGGCGGCTTCAGGTGCCTCAGCGTGTCGAGGAGGTCGGGTGGAAGAAGAAGCCGCGTGGTCTCAAGGAAGCGGACAAATTCCACCTCCGAAGCCCCAGCCGTCTCTTCGGCTTCCTCCGGAGCTACCTTGGGCCTTGGCCGCTCCTCACCTGCGGTTTCCTTTCCAAGCCCCTTCCTTATCTCCTCTTCCCGCTTCTTCGCCCCGTCCAGTTTTCCCCGGTTGTAGGCGTTCTTGACGAGCTCGTAGACGCCGAGCTCCTGCGCCCTCACGTAGAGCCGCTCCCTGCGCTCACGAACCCACTCCGCCCACTCGCTGTGCCCCTTGTAGCCCACGAAGTAGCCGAACTCGTAGGCCTCCTGTACAAGCTTCCTTGCTTCCTCCATGCTTCCACCTCAGAACGGCGCCTCCGGATAGACCCTGAGCCCCTCTTCGGTAAAGCGGAGCTTCTTGAGGTTGCTGTCGTGGGCAACGCCGTGCATCTTCAGAACCTGAAGGGCCCTTACCATCTGATAGTTCCTCATGAAGTGGTGAAGTACTATAACGCCGTCGGAGAGGTAGTAGTCCTCCGTGTAGTTCTCGGAGCTCATCATCTCTGCCATTATGAGACACGTAATCCCGCGCTCGTGGAGCTTCCTTATGAACCTGCCCAGCGCCATCCTCTTGTGCTCGGGGTCGAGAACCGAGTACTCCAGGGACGTGAATGAGTCTATGACCACCCTCTTGACACCCTCCGCCTCGATGATGCGGAGGATGTTCTCAAATATCTCGCTCCAGGTGAACCTCCTCCCAGCGCCGAAGATGCTCTCACCCATGTCATAGAAGAGTATCCTCTTCGACTTGAGGTGGGTTAGGAGTCCGAAGTTGTACCTGAGCATGTCTTGGGTTATAATCTTGGGATGCTCCAGAAGGGATATGAACAGTCCCTTCTCATCGTTTTTGGCGCCCTCAACCAGAAACTGAACTCCAAAGGTCGTTTTTCCGCTTCCAGGGGGACCAATTATAAGATAAACCCTGCCCGGGATAAAGCCCCCACCGATTAAATCGTCAAGTCCCGGAACGCCGGTTGAAACTCTATCAAGACTCTTGAGGAGTTCTCCCACGTACATGATCACTCCCTCCGTATTACATAAACGTCCCCAGGGTATTTAAGGTTGAAGTGTTCATTGATGTCCACATGAGCCTACAATGTGAAAAGCGATTTGAAGCGTGACGTAACCCATTGACATTTTCTTTTTTCGAGCCTCGTCCTTTAGGGCGGGGGAGGTCAGACACTAAATATCCAGCGTCATCTTCGAAGAGCGGGAAACCAGTAAAAAGCGAATACCATGACATAATGAAGCAAACGAAAGGACAGTGTCCCAAAGGTTTATATCTCGGCCTATGTTACTATCAACTATGAGAACCATGGCCTCGGAGGGAATCTTTGGGTTTCTCATACCATGGTTTGCTGGTGGTCTCCTCCTGCTGGAAGACTACTTTAATCCCTCGTGGTTCTTCAGGAAACGCATCTGCCTCGGGATTGCAAACCTCAAGTGGAGCCTGCGGTGCCACGACTTCTTTGAGTTGCTCTTCCTCGTGCTCCCCATAGCCGCCGTGGCCCTAACCACATGGCTCTTTAGGAGATGGAAAGACACGGACGGGCTTCCACTATTTGTCCTTACGGTAGCTTTCGGCTTTCCCGGAACACTGACCTTTTTCCTCCTTATTGCGACGGCGATCTCGAAGAGACTCCCCACTGGGATCGGGGAGGAGTTTACCCTGGCCATGTTCTTCGTGTACTTCATGACGGTGGCAGGAGTCGCCGCAGGGGCGCTAGCCCCACGTCACGTGCCTGTTGACGAGGAAGCGCACGACGAATGAAACGACTATCCCGATCAGGTTGGCAACGAGGTAGTACAGCCCCATGTAAACGAGGACAGCATAGATGAGCCACTGAACAACGGCCCCGGTTAAAGCCGCTATGTGAAACGTGAAGAGTCTCCTCCAGAGGGGCTTTCTCTTGAGGTCCTTGAACGTCCAGAGATCGTTCCAGGTGAAGTTGTTGAGTATCGCCAGCTCGGTCGCCGGGACGTTGGCGAGTATCTTGTCCCAGCCAAAACCAGACACGAAAAGCCAGAGAAAGCCTTCGTTTACGAGAACACCAGAAAGACCGACGAGGGTAAATTTGATGAGCCGGTCCAGCTCGCCCTCCCAGCGCATGAGCCTGTAAACGTGCCGGAGGTAGTTAAGCATCGTTTTTGTACCCAGTTTGCTCTCCCCGGCTTTCCTGAGACCGAAGGTGAAGGGAACCTCAGTTACCCTCTCGTATTTGCCCTTGATCAGAATCTCCATGAGAATCTTAAAACCAACTGGATTGAGCTCTACCCCTTCAACGACCTCTCTTCTGAGGGCAAAGAAACCGCTCACAGGGTCTTTGACGTTCCTTATCTTAGGTAGCGCGAGGCGGCCTATCATTATAGCGCCCTTGGAGATCAGCTTCCTGTACCAGTACCAGTTCCTCACTCCGCCTCCGGGAACGTACCTGCTGGCTATCGCTATGTCAGCACCGTTTTCAATGGCCCTCAGAAGCTCGGGAATAACCTCGGGCGGGTGCTGAAGGTCGGCGTCCATGACGACGAAGACATCGCCAGAGGCCTCTCTGAATCCCCTTATCACGGCAGAGGAGAGGCCCTTCTCATCGGTGCGGCGTATCACCTTGACGGGATATCTTTTACCCAGTTGCTGAGCAAACTCCCAAGTTTTATCGGGAGAATCGTCGTCAACTATGATGATTTCATAATCGTAACCCTCAAGCGCTCCGCTGATTCTATCGAAGAGCTCCTCAAGGTTTTCCCTCTCGTTGTAGGTGGGAACTATAACGCTGATTTTCACCCTCATCCCTCCACCTTCATCAAACTGTTCCGTAAACTTTATAAGTCCTGCGACTGCCCTTAACAGCGGGCATGGGGCCGTGGGGTAGCTTGGCCTATCCTTCCGGCTTCGGGAGCCGGGGACCCGAGTTCGAATCTCGGCGGCCCCACCATAACAGCCCTTTCTGACGAAAGCGCTGGCGGAAAGACTGCATGCGATTTTGAAAATATTTGTTTTTCAGGTGGTTTATCTTTCAACTGCAAGCTTACGGGATTTCACTCACCACAAGGCGTTCGAAGAACGCCAGAATAAAAGTGAAACCTTTTAAAGGGCTGATTTTTGACGTCAAACCTACGTTTTAAGTGTAATTTTTAAGAGTGCATGCATGATTTTATTCATTTTTAAACGACAAGGGGACTCTCTTGGTCAAGCTTTTTCCAAAAGCTTGTTCGCCGAGCGAAAGTTTGATCAAAGTTTGTATCTCCTTTTAAAATGCTCTCCCACATATGTTTTCACTTTTGAATTGCTCGTTCTGATTTGAGAAGCAACTTTGCTGGACAGGTTGCTTCTAATCCTGTGACTTATACGTTAAGATTTATTGAGCCTCAGCGTTGCTTCTCCTCGCTCCAGTCCTCGATAACGTGGGTCCGCCTCATCTTGTCGGCAAAATCCCAGAACTTCGGAACGATCATCAATGCAATGCCCACAGCCAGCACCAGCACCGCTATGATGGCCGCCGCGATGCCGCTACTGCTGAAGGCCCAGAAGGTCATGACAAAGGGAGCGAGTATTATCCCCAGTATAGCCGCACCAAAAATCAGTACCAGCAGCCTGTAGCCGTATCGCTCCATGAAGAGGGCGAAGTCCATCGTCTTCACCGGTTACCACTAACATAGAAAAGATATAAGCTTTGTGCACGGAAGGCGGGGGGTGATTCCTCGGGGGATAAAATTTATAAATCCCTTCCTTAAGCTATCAACGGGCACAGCCCCGTGGTGTAGCGGCCAAGCATGCGGGACTCTGGATCCCGCGACCGGGGTTCGAATCCCCGCGGGGCTACCATTCACCTGGGCTCCAGACCTCGAACCCCACCTTCTCCAAATTCTAGGTTCGTATTTTAAACCTCATGTTATACATTCTAACGTACTTTGACTCCCGGAGGATGTTATTGGATTATCTGTTCCGTTTTAGGTATGTCCTGAACCTTTCTTAGAACTTGCCCAACCTTTGTCATGATTTCTACAATATCTTGAAAAATATACAAAAATCGGGGAGAGGTTGCCACAACAAGCAGGGACATAATGGAGTTAATCTACCCATTCATTCTTAAATCAGGAGATTCAGCAAAGAATACCTGTAAAAACCGCGAAAATCCTAAAATCGGACTTTTCAGGAACCCTTAAATAGTATGGGGATGAGTTTAGAGTGGTGTTACATACGCATTGCTTAACATGGAGGGGGTGAGGATGTGAGCAACGTAGTTAACCTGGAGGTTGAGATTATGAACCTCCTCAAGATACACGGATCACTCAGTGTCGCTTTTCTGACGCGGTTCCTTAATGAGAGGGGTGTTTTCTGCACGAGGCAGAAAGTTGAGAGAACCCTCAGAAAACTCGTGGAGCAGAAAAGGGTGGAGGCGTTCTACACCAACGGGAATAAGAGAAAACATTACAGGTTGCGGTGATATGATGGGGGCAACGACGGCAATACTCGGCAACGACAGGAGAATGCTCATGATAGAGTTTCTCCAGCAGAGGGAGGGCCACGCCGAGCTTAGAGAACTGGTTGAATACATAGCAGAAAAGGAAGGCTCAACTGACAGAAAACACAGGAAGAGCGTCTACGTCAGCCTAGTCCAGACGCACATCCCCAAGCTGGAGAGGGAGGGAGTGATAACTTTCAGCCACGGCGTCGTCACGCTCCTGAAGATTCCGGACGATGTGACCGTCTACATGGAGGTCGTCAGCAGGCACGACATAAGCTGGAGCGCCTTCTACATGGGGACCTCAATAATCTTCATCATCGCTGGCTGGTACCTAGGCAGTATGCCTCTGTTGCTGGCCGCCCTGGTGTATCTGGCCATAAGTCTGGTACACCACAAACGGGTAAAAAGACTGTTTTGAGTAAGGAATCTTAAACCAAACACCCATCAGTTTTGGCAGGTAACCTTGCGTTACCGATGAGTAAGCTGGAATTGTCTATATACTCGGTAGGTTGACATGATAACTGGCAGCCAAAAGGTTGCCTTACGGGGCGCTGCGTTGACGTAACAACGCGAGGGATATCTGAACTCTGGTTCTCTTATCCTGACTTCTTACCACAGTGCCTCCAAATTAGGAGGCGAAAAAATTGAGAAAAAATATTGCCCTAGGAATTTTTGGCCTGTTGGTGGCCTTTGGCCTCGTTTTGGGGGCTGGAGCAAACTTCAGGGACTACAACGCTGACAGGAGTGTGCATTGGGACATAGTGACCGATGACAACGAGCTCATCGACCTAACCCCAATACAGCCCTACGCGTACATAAACGACGGCGGTGTTTTGGTGGTTGACATCAGCCCAGACAACCCGAACTACCCCGGCTACGGAAACGGCCTAAGCCCGAACTCGGAGTACAACTTCGATGAAGTGTTTGAGGTAAGCAACGACCTCTGGGAGGACAACATGAGCATAGTTGTAAGGATAACAAACGACGGCAACAGCGCAATCCAGTTCTACGGCGCAGACTTTGACGTTCATGACAGTCTGACCGGAGCAGTGGTTTACGCCAGCGACATGGCGAAGGACGACGTGTGCTTCGTTGTAGATAACGGCGACGCTGTTAAGGTGGGAATGGACTTCGACGTTGGTAACGAAGCCCCAGGTACAACCCAGAGCACCACAATGCACATCGAAGCATACAGGCTTGGAACCGAGCCAGCTGACTTAGTTGGCAAATGCGGACAGTGAAGGGGGCGTAAAGAATGAACAAACTGTTTGGACTAACTTTGCTGATGATAGGAATGCTCCTAGCGGTGGGCGCTGGAGCTAACTTCAGATATTATGCCGCCGATAGGACGGCCTCCTTCGATGTAGTTTCCGATGACAACGAGCTCATCGACCTAACCGCCCTTCAGCCCTACGTGACCTACGATGCCGGAAAGCTCTACGTGGATATAAGCAGCTACAACCCGAACTATCCACAAGGTGCTGGTATGGGAATGAGCCCGAACACGACCTACGTCTTTGAGGAGATGTTCCAAGTAAGCAACGAGCTCTGGGAAAACAACGAGACTAACTACCCGATATGCGTCACCATAAAGACCCAGCATGACGATGTACTGATCTTCGCGGGCAACTACACCAACCCCATAGCCGGACCGGACAACAACATAGAGTTCACCGTCGAGCACGGAGACCCTGTTCCGATAGGCATGATATTCGACAACACAAACTCAACCCTGGGAAGCTACCAGTTCCAGATGAGCATCGAGGCCTACGCCGGAGCCTGCCCGTGATTTTCTTTCGGGGCCTTTGCCCCCAATCTTTGAGAGGGAAAGCCAATGAGAAAAGTGATGGAGAACCTGGCCATAGTTATTGTATTGATATTTATGATAACATCGATAGTCGGGTTTATCCTTGACAGGCCTGTTTTAGTTTCTTACGCTTCCTCCGAAAGCATGACCCCCACAATAAACGTGGGTGACCTGTTTTTCATCAACCCCCTCTCAAGAAGGGCGGAAGTAGGGGACATCATTGTCTTTCAGAGACGAGACGGGTGGACAGTCCACAGGGTATACGCAATTACCAGCGATGGATACATCACAAAGGGGGACAATAACGTTGCAACGGATCAGCAGGAGGGATTGTACCCTACAGTTAAAAAGTCGGATATGGCCGGGAAGGTAATCGTCCTCTTTGGCAGACCCTTAGTCGTTCGGAAGGGGGGAGAGCTGATAGAGAACATACGCTCAAAGGCGACAAACTTGTACGTCGTTGGCATCTTGGTAGTGATGGGTGCCGTTCTAACGTTTTCAGGCTCGAACAGAAAAGAGAGGCATCGAAAGAAGAGCTCAAGGAGGTTCGTTAAGCTATCCCTGAAAACCGTCTATGCCGTGATTTCAGTAGCCATAATAGCAGGATTCGTTTTCGTCACTATCTCCTCCTGGGGCACTATAGCTTTCACCTACTCCTCAACCCTGGCCGGTGGACAGAGGGAGGGTTGGTACCTTCCAGGGACAAGCTTTGAGAGGAACATCACGATAGAAAACCACGCCGTTTACCCATTCTATTATTTCATTGAACCAAGGAGAGAAAGGGTAACCTTGCTGGGGGATGATACCTTTAGAGTAACAGGGGGTATGAGTCACGAGGTACTCCTCAAGATTTCCGTTCCACAGGACACTCGAGTGTACCGCGAAGAGGTTGAAGTCAGGTCATACCCAGCGATCCTGCCGTTTGGAGCGGTTGAAAAGGCATATAGTGCAAGCCCTTACATTCCACTAATCCTTTACTCATCTGAGCTGGTCGCGATTATGATGACTTTTTACATACTGGCTGGAATAGGAAAGGACGAGTTGTTGAGAATTAAAATCAGGAGAAGAAGCGTTCTAGGAAAAATATTTGGGGATGGTAAACAATGAGAACCCTCTTTTTGGTGGCCGCCTTTATCATCGGAATGATACTCATAGCCGGCTCAAGCGGAAACTTTAGGGGTTATACCTCAAACAGGACGGCATGGGTAAGCGTTGTGAGCGGAGAAAACTCATCCATAGCATACAGGTGTATAGAAAATCCCCTGGTTGTCGAAGTTGATGAGGGAGTAGAATTTGTGGCGATCACCGTGGAGAACAGGATGGATGTTCCACTATCGGTTCATATAGCCGGTGATTTCTCCAACCTACCACCTGATGCAACGGGAAGCGTTGAGGGCACTATAAAAACAATCAACCCTGGGGAGGCAATCCAGTTCGAGGGCGAGATAGAAAGCACCTCCTCCATCAGCGAGGGCCCCTACGAGGTGCCAATCACAATATACGCTGACTGGGACGGAGGGAATGCAAGAATAGATGCATGTTCAATATGGGTAACTTTCAACGGAGGACCAACTATCCGAAAGGATCTACTTACAGGAGAGCTTGAAGTGCCTGCCCACACTTATCAGCAGTGGACATTCAGGATCAGCGTCACCAGTCCAGAGCTTGCGAGAAACCTAACGATAAAGGATGTAGTACCCGGAGAGTTCGACATAGACTCAATAGTACCTAGCGCAGGAACCTACTCCGTAGTTCAAACGGGAGCGGCACATCACATCACGTGGAATGTGGAAGTGCCCGCGGATGGAAGCGCCCATCTGGACGTGACCATACACACAAAGCTTAACCCGGCTGGAAAGCAGGAGTTCACGTCCTGCGGCGAATATCCCTTGAATGAAGGGGCAGAAATAGAAGGGTACGAAATCAGAAGCGATGGGATAAACGTCACCGCCATATGCGACGGCGGCAACGACTGCTACCTTTGTGTGAAAAGCATCCGGATAAGCGGACCAAGGCACCTCAGGGATGGCACTCCCGCGGACTACCACACTAGGATATTCGTGAAGAATATGGGGGCAGAAAAAGACCTAACCGTAACCCAGTACGTCGGGAAACATTTCACGGTTGAGAGTTATTCCACCAATAAAGGAGCCATCTTACTGACGAACGTGCCGAACGGAAAAACCGAAGTAAAGTGGACACTCCACCTGGAGCACGGTGGGACTGCAACGCTGGACCTCTACGAACACACCGACGGGATAAGCATAAGCGGACACTCGAAAAATGTTCTCCTGGTTAGCAGACCCTGCATAGCGGGATGCGGCTGCTCCGGATGTTCCACCTACGTTCACGTTTACAAGTGTGGATGTCAAGCCGAGAATGACAACGAGTTCCTGGACGAATCGTTAGATGACGGAAAAAGCCCTTCTACCTGCGAAGGGAGATGATTTTTGGAGGGAATTGATTTGAAGATTGGTAAAGACGATAAGAGAAACATCCTCAGGGTTACGCTTGCGGTCTCACTTATGCTGGCCGTGACGTTTACTGTTTATTCGGGATTGGCATACACAAGGGAACAGACTACAACACGGGTATCTTACGAAACCAAATACGTCGAGACCGGGAAGCTTACCCATGTGGGATTCTTTGGAAACGAAACAGTTTACAAAAACGGAACGGGCCTCGAATATTACCCGAAGAAGATAACGAGATACATAAAGGGGAACTACCTGTATTCGACAAGACCAGAAGTGAGCGGTCACTACAGGCTCACCCTGAACGAGAAATACTACATAACGTCCGGCAAAGACGTTGTGTACATTGTCAACCTCAGCCAACCAATTGGGGAGGGAAAATTCTCCGGAACCTTTTCCGTCCCGGTAACGTTCAACCTCACCGAGATGGACGAGACCCTAAAACGGATACGCGACGGAACCGGCCTCTATCGGGCAGAAGCGGAGGTTTACTTGCAGGTGGAGATAGCCACCGAAGGTAGGCAGGACTTCAGCCAGAAAATCTCGCTCTCAAACGATAAATCCGGGATGCTCAAGCTTCAGGATACCGAAAAAGAGTACAAAAAGGTGGAGAGACACACTAACACTACAATAAACACCATCAACTTTCTGGGCAAAGACGTAAAGGTCTCAACTGGAAGAACCGTTTTTCCCATCATGGCGTTAGGTTTTGTTATGCCCCCCGTCGGGTTCATGTACACGCATAGAAGGAAAACTCCGCCAGACGAACTCAAAGGGTTGAGAAAGTTCATAGTCGAGGGCGTTCCCAAGGACACCGACGAAACCAATATTGTTACTCTCGCCTCGGCTAGAGACCTTGAAAAAACCTTTGACCTCTTAGACAAGCCGATACTCCATTATCGCCACCACAAGAACGATGTTTACACTATAGTGGAGGGGGACGTTACCTATGAGTATATCAAGCCCTCAAAGGAAAGGGACGGGGCCAACTGAGGGCCCTCCCCTTCTCCTACTGCTTTTCTGGTTTTCAGAACCAACAACTTTAAAAGCCCTATCCAAAAGGCTAACCTAGAAGTTCTACAAGAGGTAAGAGGTGGTTAGATATGAACCCGTTCCACGAGCTTGAGCCCGGACCGGAGGTTCCAGAGGTCGTTTACGCTCTCATAGAGATTCCAAAGGGAAGCAGGAACAAGTATGAGCTCGACAAAAAGACCGGCCTTATAAAGCTCGATAGAGTGCTCTACAGCCCGTTCTTCTACCCTGTCGACTACGGAATAATCCCGCAGACCTGGTACGACGACGGCGACCCCTTTGACATAATGGTCATCATGCGCGAACCTGTCTACCCGCTCACCATCATCGAAGCGAGACCGGTAGGCATCATGAAGATGGAGGACTCCGGAGATAAGGACTGGAAGGTTCTCGCCGTTCCGGTCGAGGACCCGTACTTCAACGACTGGAAGGACATCGACGACGTCCCGAAGGCCTTCCTTGACGAGATAGCCCACTTCTTCCAGCGCTACAAGGAGCTGCAGGGCAAGGTCACCACCGTTGAGGGGTGGGGCGGCGCCGAGGAGGCCAAGAGGGAGATACTCAGGGCCATCGAGATGTACAAGGAGAAGTTCGGCAAGAAGGAGTGATTTTCCCTTTCTATTCCTATCCCAAGGGGAGGTAAAGGCATGTACAAGCTCCTGAAGATTAAGGACGTTGTGAGAATCCCGCCCAGGATGTTCACGATGGACCCAAAGGAAGCCGCCAAACTTGTCCTCCGCGAGACCTACGAGGGAATCTACGATAGAGACGAGGGCGTTATTCTGGCGGTAATGGACGTTGAGGAGATAGGCCAGGGAGTCATCGTGCCCGGAGACGGTGCAACCTACCATGAGGTTGTCTTTAACGTCCTCGTCTGGAAGCCCGAGATGCACGAGGTCGTTGAGGGCGAGGTTATAGATGTAGCCCCGTACGGTGCCTTCATCAGAATCGGCCCGATGGACGGTCTCGTCCACATCAGCCAGCTCATGGACGATTACGTAGTCTTCGACGAGAAGAACAAGCAGTTCCTCGGCAAGGAGACCAAGAGGATCCTCAAGCTCGGGGACGAAGTCAGGGCAAGGGTCATCGCCATAAGCATCAAGAGCAGGGTGATCAGAGAGAACAAGATAGGCCTCACCATGCGCCAGCCCGGTCTCGGAAAAAGGGACTGGATAGAAAAGGAGAAGCGCAAGGAGGCTGAAGCATGACGAAGGAGAGGGCGTGCAGGCACTGCCACTACATAACTACCGAAGACCGCTGTCCGGTCTGCGGGAGCAGGGATCTGAGCGACGAGTGGTTTGACCTCGTCATAATCACTGATCCAGAGAAGTCGAGGATAGCCCAGAAGCTGGGCGTCAAAGTTCCAGGAAAGTACGCCATAAGGGTTAGATGATGCTGTTCGTACTAACGCCCGAACTCAGACGGGAGCTGAAGGAGCCCCTGGGAGAACTCGTCCGGGGCGAGATTCCCGAGCCGTACCTGAAGGTTAAGGGAGAGCTTGAAAAAGCCCAGTATTTAGTTACCGTTGGGGATGTTGTCACCGAGAACGTCCTCCGGCTGGGAATAAAGCCGAGCGTGGCGATATACGACCACAGAACGAAACGCCGGGAGTACAACCCAGACATCGAGACCGGTGCGGTGGTTATGACCGTCCAGAACCCCGCGGGAACAATAACGAAAGCTTTATTAAACGCAATCAGAAAGGGCTTTGGACTGGCCGAAAGGGGCCGGAGGGTTTACATAAAGGTATGCGGAGAGGAAGACCTGGCGGCCATTCCGGCCGTGCTCTACGCGCCCCTTGGCTCGATCGTGCTCTACGGCCAGCCGGATGAGGGAGTAGTGCTTATAAGGGTAACACCCGAATGCAAGCTCAAGTGCGGGAAGCTCATGTCTAAGATGGAGGTGGTTCGCGATGGAGATTAAGGTTACCGAGATAAGGGAGAACAAGCTCCTCGGGAGAAAGGAGATATACTTCGATGTCATCCACGAGGGTGAGCCGACGCCGAGCAGGGCCGACGTCAAGGGCAAGCTCGTGGCGATGCTCGACCTCGACCCCGAGACGGTAGTCGTCCAGTACATAAGGAGCTACTTCGGTAGCCGCGTTAGCAAGGGCTACGCGAAAGCTTATGAGAGCAAGGAGAGGATGCTCTACATCGAGCCGGAATACGTCCTCATAAGGGACGGAATAATCACGAAGGAGGAGGAGTGAAATGGGACAGAAGTGGAAGCTCTACGAGGTCCAGGGCGGTAAGGTCAAGAGGAAGAACAAGTTCTGCCCACGCTGCGGTCCTGGAGTGTTTATGGCCGAGCACAAGGACCGCTGGAGCTGCGGCCGCTGCGGCTACACCGAGTGGAAGAGGAAGTGATTTTTCCTTCCTTGGCTTTTCTACATCCACTTAGGGTTAACCTCAAAAGGACGTTGCGGTAGATGGTACCATGCCAGTCTACTACGGCATCAGGCTCAAACTTCATCCCCAGGTCTACGAGCCGGCTGAGGACACGTTCCTTTTAGCGGAGAACCTCGCGGTCAGGGAAGGCGACCTGGCCCTCGACGTCGGTACCGGAACCGGACTTATAGCACTCCTCATGGCCAGAAAAGCCCGCTTCGTTCTGGGGGTGGATATTAACCCTCTCGCGGTTGAAGTGGCGAGGGAAAACGCCAGGCTGAACGGCATCCAAAACGTTGAGTTCCGCCTGAGCGACCTCTTTGAGAACGTTGAAGGGAAGTTCGATGTCATAACATTCAACGCCCCCTACCTCCCCGGCGAGCCGGAAGAGCCGATAGACCTGGCACTGGTTGGGGGCAAAAGTGGAAGAGAAGTCCTCGACAGGTTTATCCGGGAAGTCCCAGAATACCTCAAGCCCTGTGGAGTCGTCCAGATAGTCCAGAGCTCGATAACAGGGGTGGAAGAAACTCTGAGAAGGCTGAAAAAAGCCGGACTGAGCGGAAAGATAGTGACTAAGAGACACGTATTTTTCGAGGATATCGTCCTGATAAACGCTACGCTGAGCGATTGCGTTTGACCTCAAAGAGGAATTTGACCCTGGGCCTCTCCACTGGCTCAACATCGTCCTCAGAGAAGTCAATTTTAATCTCCTTTGCATCGATGGCAAGCCGTGGTTTTAACGTTCCGAACATGGATGAAAAAACGAGGCCGGGCTTTTAAACCTTTCGCAGATTGCCGAAGTATTTTTCGACGATAAAATATCGGTGAGGTCACACCCACGACCCATCACCTTTTTAAAAGGCTCTCCCAAAGCCAACCCAGAGAGATGAATTAGGTGAGGCTAATGGCGATAACCTTCAAGTCCAACCCAAACATGCCCGAGGAGATAGCGAGCCTCTTCAGGAAGCAGCACTACGCTTTAGTAGGAAGGCACAGCTCGGTGAAGCTCTGCCACTGGCTCAAGGAGAGCATAAAGAGGGACCGCTTTTGCTACAAGCAGAAGTTCTACGGCATAGCAAGCCACCGCTGCCTGCAGATGACGCCGGTTACTGCCTGGTGCACCCACAACTGCATATTCTGCTGGCGCCCGATGGAGGGCTTCCTCGGCACGGAACTACCACAGCCCTGGGATGACCCGGCATTCATCGTCGAAGAGAGCATAAAGGCCCAGCGCAAGCTCCTCGTCGGCTATAAGGGAATGCCAGGCATAAACATGAAGAAGTTCGAAGAGGCGTGGAATCCAAAGCACGCAGCCATAAGTCTATCCGGAGAGCCGATGCTCTACCCCTACATGGGCGACCTGGTGGAGGAGTTCCACAAGAGAGGCTTTACCACGTTCATAGTCACCAACGGAACCGTTCCCGAAAGGCTGGAGGAGATGATAAGGGAGGACAAGCTCCCCACCCAGCTCTACGTATCCCTCACCGCCCCGGACATCGAGACCTACAACCGCGTGAACGTTCCCATGATCCCCGACGGATGGGATAGGATAAAGACCTTCCTTGAAATGATGAACGGTCTCCCCGCCAGAACCGTCGTGAGGCTGACCCTCGTCAGGGGCGAGAACATGGCCAACCCCGAGGGCTACGCGAAGCTGATAAAGCTCGCCAACCCGATGTTCGTCGAGGCCAAAGCCTACATGTTCGTCGGCTATTCGCGCAACAGGCTCACCATCAACAACATGCCGCGGCACGAGGAGATTAAGGCCTTTGCAGAGGAACTCGTCAAGCACCTTCCGGGATACCACATCGAAGATGAATACGAGCCGAGCAGGGTCGTCCTCATAATGCGCGACGACGTTGATCCTCGGGGCAGCGGAAGGGAAGGGCGCTTTATAAAACATTGAGTCCCCTCTTCTTCCTATTATGGAAAAAGTTTATTTATTCTGGCCGCTTAGAATGAGCTTAGGGGTGTAAGGTGATGAAGAAGGTTCTGGCTCTAGTAATGATTGTTCTCATGCTGATTCCAGCCGTTAGCGCCGGAACGATAGACGGCTCTGCAAGGTTTCTCAAGGAGGCGGCCAAGTCAAGCCAGCAGACGAGGGAAATAAGCCTCGCTATAATGGCACTCTCAGAGGCGAGCAACGATCTGGAGTGGGACATTGCTCCAGAGCTGGACAACCTCGTGACGACGCTTCTCAAGTACCAGAACCCCGACGGGGGCTGGGGCCTGTACCCCGGTGAGACCAGCAACGTCCTCGACACGGCCTACGCCGTTATCGCCCTGGAAAGGGCGGATCCGATCGTCGGGGCACTGCGGGTCGAGGGTGTAAGGAACGCCATCAACAGTGGCCTTTCATACCTCCTCTCCTCGGGGAACGAGGGGGGATGGGGCTACGTACCGGGAACCCCGACCTCGTGCTATCCAACCCTCGTGACGATATGGGCCCTTGGAGAGAGCGGATACACCTACAACAGCAAAGTCGTCAGGGAAGCGATAAAATACGTGGAGAACACCACGACCTGTGAGATACCCGAGTACGAGGCCCTCGCCCTAAAACTCATAGCGTACCACAGCACAGGTTATCCAGTCTCCAACGAGACCATTGAAAGCGTCAAGGAAATCCTTCTCAATGACGGGAACCTCAAAATGAAGGAGCGCGCCATGCTGACGTACGCCCTCGTACTTCACACACCCATAGACTTTGACACGGCGAGGATACTCATCAAGCTGGAATCGTACAGCAAGAGCACGAACAATCTCGTTTACTGGATGAACACCCCGGACCTCTTCTCATCCACGGAGCTCGTGGCAACCACCTCCTATGCTCTCATGGCTTTCTCAACGTCATTCGAGCTCCCACCGGTGAAAGGGGTAAAGAACCCCTATGAGATGCCATGCCAGGAACTCAAGAACCTCCAGAACCCCGATGGGGGCTGGGGTCTCGGACGCAACGAGCCCTCCGACGAGAAGGCCACCTACTACGCACTTATGAGCATCCAGGCCTGTTATCCAGAGAAGGAGAGCATTGAAAAGGCCCTTGCGTGGACGAGAGGGGCCTTCGAGAGGGACGCGGTCTGGATGAGACAGGAACGCAGGATGTCCGTCGGCTACTACTACGCACTGAAGACGCTCCTCATGTACAACAACCTGACCGCCGAGGAAAAGGCCCAGGCGGAGGAGCTGATACGCAGTGTTCAGCTCGACTACGGCCTCTGGGGCAACACCGTCCTCGGTCCTCAGCCCTACGAAACCGCCCTTGCAATAAAAGCCCTCAGAGAACTGGGAGTTCCAGCAAACGACTCACTGGTTCAGAGGGCCAAGGAATGGCTTCTGAGCATAAGCAACGGCGGATGGGGAACCCACGTAACGACGAAGTACTACTCCTACATGCTCAAGCCAGACGTGCTAACGACCATAACCGTCCTTGAGGCCCTGAGTGAAATAGCCTCTCAGGAAGAGCTGCAGCCCCACATGGACTGGCTCATTGAGCAGAGGATTAATGGAGGCTGGCCATACTGGAAGACCTACTACGTCTGGGAGAAGAACAAGGAATTCCCTGGAACACCGACGGTTGAACTCACCGTCAGGGCAACGGACCTTCTGATGGATCACGGATACAACTACACCAACGAGACACTTGAATTCGTTATGAACGCCAGGGACTCCGGGGCGATAGACAACAAGACTATAGAGCTCGCCAGCACCATAAACTACCTCTCCCGCTTCCAGTACGTTCCCCCCGTGAGCCTTTATGACGTAAGGAGCGCTCTCGACAGCGATGTGTTCGGAATAATCGCACCCCATATGGACGCCGCCACGGTAAACGAGACGATAGACATGCTCAACGACCTCTTCAGCGGCGGCTTCATAGCCCTCAACACGACCACGATAGGCGAGGGCAGCTACATTGTCATGGCTCACTACGGCGAGTACTTCGTGAGACCATACAACCCCTACCTGAAGTTCCATCTCACAAACGAAACCGTCACGGTCGGAAACGTTACGGTGCCCATTGCCAAGGCGGTCATTCTTATCCCTGGCAAGACCCCCAAGGGAGTCGTCCTGTTCGTATTCTACGAGCAGGAGAACGCCGAAATTGCCAAGGAAGTCTTCACCACCGGCTTCATAAGGTACATCAGGGGAAACGCGATGATTCTCCTTAACGAAAACGGCAAGGTGAGGGTAATAGTCGTGGGGTGATTAAGAGGTGAGGGCTTTAATCATAGGGGTCGGCCAGTGCGGAACGAAGATAGCCGACCTCTTCGCTCTGGTGGATTTTGATACTCTGGCCGTAAACACATCTCGGGGCGACCTGGAGTACCTCAAACACGTCCCCCAGGAGCGGAGGATACTGATAGGCGAGAGCCTGACCGGTGGCAAGGGAGTCAATGCAAACCCGATACTCGGCAGAGAGGCTATGAAACGCGACTTGCCCCTCGTCATGCGCAAGATAGGCTCAATAATCGGCTATGAAGACATCGACATCTTCTTCCTGACCTTCGGCTTCGGCGGCGGAACGGGCGCCGGAGGAACACCCGTTTTGGCTAAAGCCCTCAAAGAGGAATACCCGGACTCCCTAGTGGTGGCCATCGGTGCACTCCCCCTCAAGGAGGAGGGAATAAGGCCGACTATAAACGCCGCAATAACCATAGACAAGCTCTCCAAGATAGCCGACTCAATAATAGCCATAGACAACAATAAGCTCAAGGAAGGTGGCGACGACATAAGCAGGGCCTACGAGAGGATTAACTACACGATAGTCGAGAGGATAGCGTCGCTCTTGGCCCTGGTTGACGTTCCCGGTGAACAGACTCTCGATGCCAGCGATTTGAAGTTCGTTCTCAAGGCCTTCGGCAGCTTTGCAACGGTCGGCTATGCAAAGGCAGATGCCGGCAAGGTAAAGAGCCTCTCAAGGCTCATCATCAAGTCGTTCGAGAGCGAGGGGCTGTACCTCGAGGCAAACATCGAATCGGCGCTGTACGGCCTGGTCGCGATCCATGGACCGCCGGAGATACTGAAGGCCTCGGATATCTTTGAGGCTCTGGATTACCTCACCAACAAGATAAGGGGCAAGCAGATATTCCGCGGCTTCTATCCGGATCCCCGCGAGAGGGAAGTAGAAGTCGTTACGCTCCTCAGCGGCATCTACGAGAGCAAGAGCATCGAGGACATAATCATCGCCGCAAAGAGATACGCCCAGTCGTTCATGGAAGCAAAGGAGGAAGCGGAGAACAAAAAGAAAGAGCTCCTAAGCGGCCTGCCCGATTTCGACGATGTATACTCCAAGGGCGGGAGCGAGCTTAAGGGAATCCCCGACGGAGAGTATCCAGACATCGAAGGGATAAGCAAGAGGCTCAGGAGGGAGAGAGATGACTGAGCCAATAAAGGACTCCGTTGAGGTTGCGCTAGACCTCGACGAGAAAGAAGTTTACTCCCACATAGCCCACGAGAGCGCCGAGGACATCATCAGAATAATCTCTTCCCTCGATGCCGAGAGGGCAAAGCTCCACGGGGAGGTCATCTACTACAAGGACGACTGGGACGACCTCATCCGGGAGAGGATAGCGAAGGGAAAGCGCCACACAGCCTTTGATTTCTACAACCCGGCTTTACTCGACATCTGGGAGCAGAAGGTTAAGGAGATTAAAGAGGCAAAGAAGCGAGAAAAAGGCCTGTATGCCGCCATAGGTGGGGCGATAGGCATGACTGCACTCGCGTCCTTCTTCACCGGTCAGCCTTACTTCATCATCGGACTTGCAATACTACCAGCGGTTCTCCTGATAAGAGATTCCACCCGGGAAAAGCTTGATTTAATCTACTACGAACTGACACAGTTCTTCATCGACGAACTGACCGAGCTGGTAGAGAAGCACTCCCTTCAGCCAGAGAGGTACAAGTTCAAAATATTCAGCGGAGATTACTTTGGCGTTGAGACCAAAAGGGTCGGAACTGGCCTTTTCGCCATCGTAAACGCCGGAAAATCGGAGAGTAACGATTAAATAGATGTTCGGAGATATACCCTACTGAGGGGAGAAAATATGCGGATAAAAAAGCGTGGTCAGGTTTCGCTTGAGTTCATGTTAATCTTTGGAATGATGCTCATACTCCTGCTTTACTCCGTAAACAACATCACTTTCAGGGAAGGCTCGACCTCAACCGAGACCCTTCGAATCCAGATAAGCCTCGAAGAGAAGAACCTCGCCAACGCCATCTCCAACACGATATCACAGGTTTACGCCCAGGGTCCTGGAGCCAAGTCAACCACCTACGTAAGGATCACATACCTGAGAGACCCCGATATGCTTCTTAAAGGGCTGGGTGTGAACAGCCCCAAGGTTTTCATCACCTACGGGAACTACAGTACCGAAGGCAACGGCACGTACGTTACCGTTACAGGAACCAACGTTACCGCCGTTCTCAGCGGCGGGAACAAGAACGTCTTCTGGAGCAGATCGATGTACCAAGCGGTTCTATACACCAACTCATCCGTATGGTCCCCATCCGGAAGCGTCACCTTTGGGTCATCCACGGTCTACGGGCTGGATCTCGACCCCGCGACCCTCCCAGCAACACTGGAGATAGTTGTTGAGTGGAACCCCGACAATCCAAACTCATGGATATTTGACTCGACTGCTGGTGAGCTCCACATAAACATAAACCCCGGTGGATGAAGATGAAACGGGGACAGATAAGCCTTGACTTTCTCTTCGCAATTGCTCTCATTGCAATCACAGTTCTAAATATGGTTCAGATCGCCAGCATGCAACGAAGCCACGCAGAGGCCTTTGACATCACCACTCGTTTGAAAATATTCTCCGTAGACATAAGGGACACAGTAGCCAAGGTCTATGCCTCTGGCAACGGGTTTAGCGCCAAGAAGGAGTCGCCTATCCCTTTAAGGAATGGGGACAGTATAACCATAAAGCTAAACGCGAAAAGCAACACAATAATCGTAACCGGGAATATTGGCGGAAGGCAATACACTACTGTGCAACAGAGCCCAATTCCCTTATACCAAGACGAATCGATTCAAATAACACCTGACAAAAGTGAGATATGGATAAAGGCCCGAGTGGGGGGAGGAAAGGTTTATGTCGAACTTAGCTACTCGCCGTAAGGGGCAGGTTGCCATTGAAGCTCTCTTCATAACCGCAATAATACTAACTGGGATACTCATACTTGTTCCCCCCTACCTCGAGGAGAACAGAAACACCACAATTCTCGCTTACGTGAGATCCTCTGCTTCGAGCGCATGTCTGTACCTCAACTCAGGAGTCACTGTGGGTAGTCAACCGTATAACATCCTTAACCCTGTGATAGAGAAGTCCAACTACACCTCAAGGAACTTCATAGTCTCCTCGATAAGCTCAAGCAAGAGCGGCGACACGATAATCATCAGCATACAGGTCAAGTACTCGGGAAAAATTGATCTTAATAATGACAACATAGCCAAGGCAATACAAGACTTTCTAGTCAAGGATCTTCTCAACCACACCGACGCCAAGATGGATGGGGAGATCCTCTACTACGACGGCAAAAAGATCTCTATAAACGTGAGTGTGGTGAGAACATGAGGTACAGGGGACAGATATTCTCCTTAGACGCGATGTTGGCCCTAGTCATGGTAATCGTGATGCTCGGCACGATAACCAGCACCTCAACGGTCCTTCAGAACGAGATATCCGCAATGGTCGATTGGTACGAGAGGGTGAACATAGCTAGCAACATGCTCGACGTCTTGACCAAGAACCCCGGGAATCCAACTGACTGGAACAAGGATATTTCGAATCTCAAGAGCCTAGGCCTCAGAAGTAATACGTATCCCTATGCTGTCAGTTATGATAAAATATCAGCCTTGATGAAGCTAGAGGATAGCACTGCCGTAATCAACAGTTTGATCAATATGAGCAACCACAAGGACTTCGAGCTCCGCCTTTACCTCCCCAACACCACCATCAGCCTGACTGGGTATTTTCCCAAAAGGGTGTTTATCGATCTCAGCGACGGTAGAGACAGGAACATTCAAATCGGACAGGGCAGTACAGGCAACAACCCCTTCGATGCCGCCAACGTGACTCTGAACGGGGATAATCTTCCCAAACGTAACCAGCCGTACAGCCTCTCCCCCGGGGACGTTCTGGCCTTCTACGCCCTTGAGGACATAACCGTCCACGACAGGAAAAATGGCGAAGACTATCCAATCTCCGCGCCCGCTTATGTAGAGATACAGGTAATATCCACTGGATCAAACTTCCAAGTGAAGTGGAGCGATAGTGGGCTCCACATAACAGGACAGGGGCAGGTCAGGATTGTAGTGGAGGGATACCAGAAAAGTACGATAACAGTAAATGTCGATGTGACAGAGCCCGAGGAGCTAACAGCACCTTCATACAGGATAGCCGTCATAAACGGGAGCAAGGTGGATGATGACGCCGTCATACAAAGATCCCGCGATAGGTCACCTTGGATTGAGTACATAGAGAGAAAGGTCACCGTTGAGAAATTTAGGTACGAGGAGAACATCAACGTCGATTTCTCCTCCACTACCGAGTGGATAGTCGGTAGACTGACAATGAACGTGCCCGAGTACTCCTATTTCAGGGTCACCGTTGCACCCCAGTACACGGGCAGAATAATCCTGGTAGCAAGGGACGGGGAAGAGTACAGGGGCGTTCTCATAGAGAAACAGAGCAGTGACTCTGTTATACAGGCGATAGTAGCGACCTCGGACGATTCATCTCCGCCTAAGTTCTACCAAGGGAACAAGACAAGCGTGGATGTTCCATGGAGCTCGATATTTCAAGCATTTGACACGAGTGTCGGCTCGAAGGTCATCACGGTGTGGATATATGGCAACACGTTCGACGGTACTGTAGAGATAAAGGACATGGGACATCTGGACACCATGATGGAGCCCAAGTTCGAGAGGACAATATTAAAGCTGTGGGTGTGGGATGACTCATGAAGAGGCGGGCCTTCATTTTTACCCTGGATGCGATACTCTCCGTGTTTCTGGCACTGGTAATAATAACGGGCATAATCGGGATAGAAGCCCAGACGAGGAATGTGTACTCCACTTACATGCGCTCGAGCGACAAATACTTAGCAGAAGACACGCTGACGATGCTAAAGACCGTCCCCCTCAGTGACATTGTCCCTCAGGAAAAGCTCTCCGAGTGGATATCCTCGGGAGTTCTCAACACAACTCTCGTCAATCCCCGCATGTCCCCCCTCGAGATAACAGCCACTTACTGGTCGCTAGACGCTAAGTATCCGGATCTTGAGCTCAGGAAGAAAGCAGGAGAGATTCTGTCCTTCATCCTGAGCACGGCACTAACGGGCTATGACTATGAGCTCATAATATCCACAAACGACAGTAGCAACGTGTACAACTACGAGAAACCTTACATCATTAAGAGAGGGAGTAACTACAACCTCACCCCGGACGTCATGCCGGCGACGCTTATACTCAGCGGTTACGAGTACAACAGAACTCCCAGGGGGTACATGGCCAGGGCGTACCTGAGCAAGCTGAAGGCAAAGGAAACGACTTACACCTACATGGGAGACTACATAGCAACGGCCCACTACAACACCGGACCTATAAAAATCAAGTACATCGTTCCCACGTCGCAGTTCCCCTCCGATGCGAGGATTACTGGGGTTAAGTGGCTCCTGGAAGGGGCCTGGACATACTCGGACTATTCCCTCAGGATCAATGACAAATACATTACCTGTGGAAACTGGGATAACGGGAGATGGAATAACGTCCACTTAAACGAGGAGCTTGAGGACACCAATGACAACAACTACAACACATGCAACCTAGTAGAGGAGGTACAGAACAGGGTAGATCAGAGAACAAACACTACTTTTACTGTGCTGGTAGATCATGATAGAAACTCCGGTGAGGACGGAGCACAGCACATCATAATCACATACAGGACGTCCCAGGCGTCCACCTTCACGTACCCCCACAAGTTCCACTTCGCCGACATCTACGCCAACGACTCGTTGTACATTGAGAAATATGTCTTCGCACCAGGTAACATCAGCGACCTCCGTATTCACATCGAGGGTGAGAACATAGAAACAGTGACGGCCAGATTCAGGGTATTTAACCACCTCTCAAACCAGATAACTCTCTCAAGATCAGGCAACATGTTCACCGCAGACAACGCCACGATAGCGAGTGCTATACACTCAACCGGGTACACGTATAAGGACATCTCCGGATCTTTCTTTACAATAATTTTTGACATAACAAGGGCAAGCTCTCACAGCGAACTTCACCTCGATGGAACAAAATCCTATGTATACGTTGATTACACCCCATTTGTTTACTCCAGCCTCTACTCAATAGACTTCAGGAAGCCCCTCGATGATTATACCGCCAGAAACCGCAAAAGCGGAGACTTCTACCGCGAGGTCACCTGGCAGTGGAACATTCCGGAAAAAGGAACCCCCATTTACGTCAGGTATCAGCTCCCGTGGCTTCACGATGCAGGAACAGTATGCACCCAGAGGGTTCGGATACTCAGCAAGGATGAGGAGACGTGGATAACCCTCTACGACGCTCCCAATTACAACGATTTCATCGATGTCTTCGCCAGATGGGGGTACACCGTAACCACACGGGACTACCAAGGCAGAGTTGTCAAGGATGCAATACACCCGGGTCTCAACGAGTTCGACCTCACCTTTGGAAACTGCTATGGCGTGGACCCATCCCATGCCCTCGGCGAGGTTCTATTCCTCCTCGACGCCTACGCCCCGTACGAGGACATCAAACCACAGCTTCTCCAGGGATACCCGGAGGTCAAGGCCTACAACCTCACCTACAGGTACAAGGTGGGAAGCACTGTGAGAGAGTCGAGCGTAATAATAGGCGACAAGGCCGCAGTTTATAATGGGGATTACATGAACTTAACCGCCGCGGAGCTGAAACCAGAGGACTACGCCGTAGACGATGCGGTTATTAGGCTGTTCCACAAGCTTGGAGGGGACGGCTGGAACAACCCAATACTGGTCGAGCTGTCAGACACCAGGATAGACTTCGCGTCTCTCGGTGGGATTCCAAGTTCAACATCTCCCATAGTGGTTACTCTGAGGGTATGGAGGGAGAACCCATGAGGAGGCGAGGATTCCTCATGAACTCAGCCGTGTTACTACTTCTTATCCCGCTGTTATTGCTCATAGCCACGTACGAGGATGCCTCATCAATGATAATCACATCCCAGAGCGAGAACGTCCAGATAGAGAGAACGTTCAGGCTAACCTCTTATCTGGAGGAAGACTTCAAGAACATCCTTGCTCTCTCCACGAAGAGGGCCATCGCGCTCAGCGTTGATTACGTCACTAGTGAGAGGCCACTGGACAACGCCAGTGCGGCTTTAGAGCAGCTAATAACCTATGGTCATTACCCTTACATAGGAGGAACAAGCTCCAAGTGGACGTCCCGCGAGGAGTTCTTTATGAAGAACAACACCATCAAAGACTGGCTGATGAACATGAAGTGGGAGCTCGAGAGGCAGGGCTACACGATGAAGCCAAGCCCAGATGAAATAGTTCGGAACATGAAGCTCACCGTGGCACCGCTCGACTCCTTCCACATAGTAATCAACGCGAGCATACCCACCATCGTCATAGAGGACTCCTCCGGACTAGTCGTCTATAACTCCTCCATCCCCCAAAACGGCTCTGTTTACGTAGTTATCCCAATAGAAGGCATAGAGGACCCTCTATTCCCATACCTTACAAGCGGAAGGGCCTCCAGGATAATCTCCGCGTGCAAGTTCGCCTACCCCTCAATCACCCCGCCATACATCCGCCTCGACGGGTACGGGCAGTCCAACATAAAGACCTTCTCAGGCCAGCTCTACAACGTGCCCCGGGGAGGAACGATATTCTACAGCGACAAATACATCGCAGGGGAGAACGTCCTCGGGTACATAACGCGGCAGCAGCCGTCCGAGACTCCGAACGCCCCCTATATCTTCAACACGACACTGGGTGGAAGAAAGGTTTCGCCAGTGAGCGTCTTCAATCCGGGGGACATAGGGGTCATGACGTTTGATTCAATCAGTGAGGACGGTGGCACTTCCACCCACTGGTGCGAGAAGAAACTGGAGTATCGCGCCAACATGACGCTCCCTAGTACAACTCCCCTGAATTCACTCGTGCTCCTAGAACTTACTCCCACCTCTGTGCCGTTCGGAAGCGCCGTCCATGACGGCACCGCAGCCTCGATAAGGATATACAAGCGCTCAGACACCTCCTGCAACATAGCTCCCTACTGGATAGAGTACTGGGGAGACGACAAGATACTCATCTGGCTCAACACCACTGACACGAGGGAGTACACCGTCTACTACTCCACCAGCGACCAGAACATGGAATGGAGCGGAAACATAGCGATTTTCCCCGTCCATAACCAGAGCGTGACCCTGACCGCCGGCGAGGAGAAGAGCGAGATTATATCAAATATACCATGGAGTTCATTCTTCGTCAGGTATTCGATTAAGGGGGAAGAAAGCACCAAAGACTTCGACGGTGGCGTAGAGGTTGCATTCAACTCCTCCAAATGCATTCTCGTGGTGAAATCGATAAGCACCACAGTGTTCTCTAGAATGGATACCGAGAACGTTCAGATTCCAATATATCTCTCAGCGACCAACATAAGTGACCTCGGTGCCCACTGGACAACCAACAAAGCAGCGATCACAATAACGGACGTTTACGGAAACCAAGTGCCGTTCTGGATAGAGTACTGGAACTCCGAGGGGGCACTGATATGGGTCAAGGCAAACCTGACGGATGATACGTCCCTACTGGAGAGGTTCCTGAAGTTCATCTACGGCATAATGCCTCCGTTTATTCAGGAATGGATGGACTTCATGTTTGGATGGCTCTCGGACACATACTACAACGTCTTCCTAATCTGTCCATCGAATGAACAACCGGTCAGAGGGGATGGAAACAAGGTCTTTGAGTTCTTCGATGACTTCAACGGGAACTCCCTAGACACAAATGAGTGGAACTATAAGACAGTCAATGGGGGAAGCTACTCCGTATCAAATGGCGTCCTCAAATTGCAAGGGAACAATGATAAGAATGCCGACGTCTGGATATGGACCAAGAAAACATTCCCAAGCTCGTATGTTATCGGAATGAGAGCTTACCTAAAGAATCAGCCGTTTTTCATGTGGTATATTGATTCCTATGGGGATGCCTGGATTGAACACGTAGTTGGCAAGACTGGACATCTCCGCACATTCAACATAGCAGACGGTAGTCTCTCCAGTTACCAAGAAAAGGGTGGAAAATACAAAAAGGGCGAATGGAGCAGGCTGGAGCTGTATATCGACTCTGGAGACTTCTATACATATCAGACCACATCACAGTTTAAAGGAATGTGGGGCAGTCCTGTGAGTGAATACACTTGGTACAATTCCGAAGCAGACGAGCCGATAGGTCTCGGGCAGATTTACAAAGGGCCTTCACGCTACGATTTTATTTACGTCCGGAAATATCTCGACATTTCAGAGATGGAGCAGAATAGTATTTTTGTAAGCCTACAAAAGAGAGTTCAGTTCATAGACGACAACCCCGGCCATCGGGACCACGGAGGCGACAAGCTCGCCATCCTCCAGGAGTGGAGCACCAATCTAGACAACTACAACGGGGCTTGGTATATGAACACCCCCCAGAGATACGAGGTAATTGTAGAGAAAGGCTCCAGAACCCTCGACCTAACGTTCACACACACTCCAAACCTCGCAGGATCCAGGGAGTCCACCGCGAGCGTGCAGGTCGGGCAGGCTACCGGATTCAGGCTCTTTGCGACCATTGACAACGACCAGGGGAACGACGCGTACTTTGACTGGATAGTGGCGGCTTCATACCCCTATGAAACGTACACTACAAGCCAGATTAGAACCACCCCAAGCGAGAGCATTCCGTCCGTGGGAGGTTACTCAACCGCGAGGGTGTACGATATCCAGCCCTTCATTGACTGCATCCAGGCCCAGAAGTACTTCGGAGTAGAGGGGGCACCGTCGTTCTTTGAGAGACTGGAAGGTGGGGACACCACCAACCAGAACTACTACGAAAGGATAGCCGCGAAGATGCAGAGGACAGTCTACGGAACCGCGAGGTATCCAATTGGGCTGATAAGTTTCATCCTGCCAAAGGACCTCCCACCCAACCTTAACTTCCTCGTTAGGAAACAACCCGCTGCCGACTACATATACCTTAACTACCGCGACTATTCATCCAATGATCCAAACTCCAAGAAGGTCTTCGGAATCTCGACCAACGGCGGTGTCTCATCGCTCCTGTTAGACGAAAACTTTTATTTAACACCCGAGATAGCCAGAAAGGTGTTTGGCGTACAGGGAGCAAGCGACCTACTCCAGGGGTGAAATAATGTCCGTTGAAAGCTTCCTTTACAGGCTGGGGGACGCGGTATACTCAATTGGAGGTAGGATCTGGGGGTTTCTGATGCCCTTCCCCTCCGAGCACCCCCCAACATCCAGGTGCCTGAAAAAGGTCGTTAAAAAACCCCTGAGCCCACACGAGCTCCTCAGTCTCAGGCTCCAGCTGGCCTTTCTCAACTATCTTATTATTAATCTAATCCTGCTTTTCCTCAAGCCCAGTCCACTGTGGCTTGTGGGAGTGGCGGTGGTTTACTTCCTCTATCTCCGCTATACCCTGGTCAGGAACCGGGAGTTCTTCATAGACCCCAAGCCATATCAGGCTTTCTACTATGGAATTTCGGCTGTAACCCTGGCCGCGTTCCTTGGCTACACCCTCGTGAGAAGGGTCGCTACCTCGGTTTACTACTACTATAGTTATCTCCTAGTGGTCTTCGCGGCGGTGATGGCGTTCCGCTGGTACTTCAAGGAGAAATACGGGAGGGACTACACTTACGGCGTTGTTGAGGAGATTAAAGGCGACGTCGTCAGGGTCTTTGTCCACGACGACATAGCGGCAAACGTCAAGCCCGGCCACTACTGGGTCGATGCCGTTGAAGACCTCGAAGTAGGCAGGGTAGTGAAGCTCGTGGTGGAAGACAGAAAGCTCAAGGGAGCGGTTCCGGTAAGGATAATAGAGGTCTACCTCACGGATCAGTCCTCCCAGACTCCAACCGAACCAAAGGAAGAAGCCGAGTGAAGCACGAGCAGGTATACCGAATGACAGGGTTCAATCAGGTTGGTTTTTACAAACCCAGCTCCCTCCATTCTTATTTCAAGAGGCTCGACGTTGTGACATTCTGGTATTATAAGTATGGAGTCCCCGTTATCAACGAAGTCGTAGCCAATCCCGCGGCAGATTCGTTCAATGAAGCTTTTGAACTCCTCCCACTGCTCGATTCTGATGCTGTAATATACGGTATGCCCCAAAGTATCACCCACTAGAGTAAGAACTAAAACTTTAAAAAGTTTTTGATTTTGCAATGTTTCTTAGTAACCAAAACGCTTTAACACCTCCTGCCGGAAGAAGATAACGGGATGATGACTGAACCCGTTGCCGATAAAAGATGAGGAGAGAACCGACTAGCTGAGCTCCCCACAGAGTTTCGCGAAGTTGCGGTATATGTCCGCCCCTCGCTCCGTGTGAAAGACCTCGGGATGAAACTGGACACCGTAGATTGGAAGGCTCTCGTGCTTCATGGCCTCGACCGGGCAGGTCTCACTCCTAGCGAGGAGCTTAAAGTTAGGTGGCAACTCCTTTACCTCGTCCATGTGGCTCTCCCACACTTTGAGCCTCTTGGGAAGCCCGCGGAAGATGTCGTTTTCCTCCAGGATCTCCACCTCAACGAGGCTGTACTCGGCCTTTTCACCCCTTCCGACCTTTCCGCCAAAGTGCTTCGCTATCAGCTGGTGACCGAGGCAGATGCCAAGGATTGGAACGTTGAACTCGTCGTAGTGCTCCAAGATAGCGGAGCAGTTGCCGGTCTTCTCGATGTCCGGGCCGCCTGAGAAGATGATGCCTTTCGGCTTCATTGCCTTTATCTCCTCAAGCAGCGTCGTGTTGGGGATTATCTTCGCCTCGACGCCGAGGTATCTCAGAGTCCTCCAAATCCTGTGGACGTATTGACCCCCGTTGTCCATTATAACTATCATTCATCCACCTCCAGGAGTTTGAAGAACTCACCATCCTCCTCAACCAGATAGAAGGCCCTCAGACCAAGGGACTTGGCCAGGTCAGACATCTTTCTATCGTTGGTTATCAAAACCGCATCAAGGTAACGGGCAGTTGCGATGAAGTATATGTCAGACGCCTTGTGATGCGTCTGAAAGGCTACCTCCTTTAAATCCTCCATTATCAGCTCCTCGGGGACCCAGATAACAATTTCCGAGTAGTGGCCTAAAGCCCTCTCAACGGATTTTCGGTCAAAATACCTGGACAGAACGGCCGTGAACTCAACCTCGCCGAGCCTTGGAGCATAGAGTTCAATCACCCCAAGCTGGGCGTTCTCGATAACCCTTTCGGCAATTTCAGTTCGCTTGGGGTAAAAATCCGAGAACAAGTGGAAAACAACTGAAGTGTCAATGACAACCCTCATGTTTCCTCCTCCCGCAGGCGGAGCAGGTAGTCTGTTGGATCCTCCCTGAACTTCTCAGGTGTTACTTCCCGCCTCATCTCCCTTGCCAGTTTGAGGAAGTCATCGCTGTAAACCCTCACCCTGAGCCTCTGGCCCTCCTTCAGCTTGAGGGGCTTGAGGGGTCTCAGCACGCCGTTTTCGTAAATCACTTCGATAATTTCTCCCATACTCTCCACCATGTAAAAATTGGAAACGAAGGTAAATAAGCTTTCACTCAAACTCTATCGTCGCCGGCGGTTTGTTGGTGATGTCGTAGAGCACCCTTCCGACCACGGGAATCTCGCTTGTAATACGGAACGCTATCCTCTGAAGAACCTCGAAGGGGACGTTCATGGCATTGGCGGTCATTCCATCGAGGCTCTCAACGACGCGGACGGCGATAGTTTCCTTGTAGGCCCTTATGTCGCCCTGAACGCCGACGGTCTTCACTCCCAGCAGAACAGCAAAGGCCTGCCAGGGCTTTAGACCGGCCTTCTCGATCTCCTCCTCCACTATGGCATTCGCCTCCCTTACGATGGCCACCTTCTCCGGCGTGACCTCACCGAGAACCCTGACAGCCAATCCCGGCCCAGGGAAGGGCATTCTGTTGTATATCTTCTCCGGCAGGCCGAGTTCCCTCGCTAATTCCCTCACCTCGTCCTTGTAGAGGTCTCTGAGGGGCTCGATGAGCTTGAGGTTGAGCCTCTCCGGCAAACCGCCAACGTTGTGGTGGCTCTTGATTTTGCCCTTACTCTCGATCCAGTCCGGAGCGATTGTGCCCTGAATGAGGAAGTCCGCGTTGATTTCCTTCGCGATTTCTTCAAACACCTCGATAAAAACACGACCAATTATCTTCCTCTTCTCCTCGGGGTCGGTGACACCCTTGAGAGCATTGAAAAAGCGCTCGCTGGCATCGACGTAGTGCAGGTTGAGACCGAACTCGTCGCGGAATGTTTTGACAACGAATTCCGGCTCGTTCTTCCTCATGAAGCCGGTATTGACAAAGACCGCGTGGAGTCTATTGCCTATCGCCTTGTGAGCGAGTATTGCAGCCGTCGAGCTGTCAACGCCGCCGGAGAGCGCTATTATCGCCTTGCTATCTCCAACTGTTTCCCTAATCTCCTCAACCTTCTCCTCGATGAACCTCTCCCACATGAGCACCACCTTTTTGCCAACATTCGGACGTCAATTTATAAACCTATCCGAGCGGGAATTAGACAGTTTCACGTCAAAATTTCGTCGAGCCCCCCTACCTCGACGGCCTGCCTAAGCTCCATAGCTATCCTCCTCCCGGTGCTGACCGGGTAGTCGTAGCGGAGCCAGCTGTAGGGGGAGCCGTGGACGAAAGGGTTCGTCCCAGCGACTATCCTGGCGGAAATCTCGAAGACGACGAACTCAAGCTCCTCGGTGAAGACCCCTTCAAGACAGAAGGGGCCCCATAGACCGCCCATGAGCTTCTCCGCCGCTTCCACAACCCTTTCACCAGCATCGATGATGTTCATCAGCAGGCTCTCGCGGAGGACGAGGGGTATGTTGCCTATCACCGTATAGTTGGTGTTGGGTTCGAGGTCGAGCTGCTCCTTGGCCGGGATCCTGCCTATCGCGTCGGCGTTTGACTCGTAACGCCGGTCAATGCTCATCAGCTCCAGCTCGCGGTTGAGCTTCGAGTAGAAGTAGTGGGGGTAAACCGGAACGCCGAGGACGTACTCCTGAATCTGAACCCCCTTCAGATCCTCTTTGTCCCTGATGTCCAGTCTTTCTGCCTTTCTCCAGAAGTCCTCGGAGCTCTTAGCTAAAAAGTAGCCCCTTCCACCCTTCGCCCCGTGGGGCTTGACTATTACCGGCCCGTCTATGTCGTCCGGGTCATCGTAAACCCTCGGGAGACGGAGTTTAGCTTTCTCAAGCCATCTCCTCTCCAGTGAGCGGTCGCTCTCCCACTTGAGGACTTCTTTGTTTCCGTAGTATGGGACGCGCATCTTCTCGACCAGCTCGATTCCGAGGTGGGCGACGAAGGAGCCGGTAGGAATGACGACGGCGTTCAGCTCAAGCAGCCTCTCCTCCGGATAAGTTCCCTCAATGAAACGGTCAGCCACCGGGAAGTACTTCGTGTAGAGCGGTCTGACCCGGGCTTTTCCGAAGGCCACCGTCTCGAAGCCCTCGTCCTTGGCCCCCTTCAAAATCTGAAGGGCCGAGTGGGAGGCGTAAGTTGAAACCCTCATTCCTCCTCACCCAAAAGCCTCGGTAGGGACTCGTGAACCGCTTTAAGCTCTTCAAGGGGCTTCCGAAAGAGCTCCCTTCCGTCCCAGAGGAAAACGGCTTCACTCCCCCCAGCCCGGCCAATTACCGCGAAGTGCCTGAATAAGGACTTGAGTTCCTCAAGGTTCCCTTCGGGGAAGGCAACTATGTAGCGCCCGTGGCTTTCGCTGAAGGCGACCTCTACCGGATTCGAGGTCTCAGCAGGGACCCTCGCGAGCTCGGCGGTGAAGCCTACCTCCCCGGCTACGGCCATCTCCACCAGAGCCACCGCTATTCCTCCCCTGCTAACATCGTGTACCGCCCTAACAAGGCCTTTCCGTATAGCCCTCAGAATCCCCTCAGCGCTGGCCCTCTCGGCCTCAAGGTCTACACGGGGGACAAAGCCGCCGTCAACCCCAAGAACTCTGTAGAGCTCCGAGCCGCCGAGTTCAGGCTTCGTCATACCCACCACTCCGATGAGGAGGTCCTCCTCGAACTCTCCCTCTGGAATCTCCTCAAGCTTAACCTTTCCGAGGCCAGCAACGACCGGGGTCGGCTTTATCGGCTTGTCAACGACCTCATTGTAGAAGCTCACGTTGCCGCTGACATAGGCCAAACCGAAGGCGTTAGCGGCGTCCGCCAGCCCCTTAATCGTCTCGGCGAAGCTCCAGTAAACCTCAGGCCTCTCCGGGGAGGCGAAGTTGAGGTTGTCCACCAAAGCGAGGGGCTCGGCCCCAACGCTGACGAGGTTCCTTACAACTTCTGCAACTATCCCCATAGCACCGTGATAGGGGTTAAGATAGCAGTGGTTCGGGTTACCATCGGCGACGAAAGCCAAGCCATATTCCTCGTCTATTTTGAGGACTGCAGCATCTCTCCCGGGCTTGAGGACAGTTCTCCCCTGAACCTCGTGGTCGTAGCTTTCCCAGACCCAGCGCTTGCTGAGTATGTTTTCACTGCCCCAGACGAGGCCGAAGGCCTTCTCGAAGGGAACCTTGGGGATTTCAACCGGCCTCTCGGCGCTGTAGGGCTTCATCTCCCACTCTATTGTCGGGACGTCGGTTAGGAGGTCAACCGGTAAGTTCGCGACTTTCTCGCCTTTCCAGTAGACGATGAACCTCGGCTCCCCGATGATTTCACCGACAACCGTCCATTCGAGGCCATACTTTTCAAAAATCCTTCCAAGTTCCTCAACATCACCAGGCTTAACCGCGAAGAGCATCCGCTCCTGGCTCTCGGAAATCATAACCTCGATCGGGGCCATTCCCGGCTCGCGGAGCGGAACCCTGTCGGCGTAGATTACCGCGCCGAAGCCCTTCTTGCCTGCCATCTCGGAGGCGGCGCAGGTCAGACCGCCACCGCCGAGGTCTTTTAGGGCCTTCACCTTATCGGTGTAAACAGCCTCAAGCGTGGCCTCAATCAACAGCTTCTCCATAAAGGGGTCGGGAATCTGGACGGCGGAGCGGTCTTCCTCATCGTTGCCGCTCAGCTCTTCGCTCGCGAATGTAACTCCGTGAATGCCGTCCCTTCCGGTTCTGTTTCCAACGAGGATTAACTTCAGACCCGGTTCCTCAACAAAGCTGTGAACGAGGTGCTCTGGCCTCATTATCCCAACGCAGGCGACGTTTACTAGTGTATAGTTATCCAAGCTCTCATCGAACTCGGTTTCACCTCCAACCGTCGGGACGCCTATCCTGTTGCCGTAGTCGGCTATTCCCTTCACCACGTACTCGAAGAGGTATCTGTTTCTCTCCTTCTCAAGGGGCCCAAAGCGTATGGGGTCGAGCAAAGCAATCGGCCTCGCACCCATGCAGAGTATGTCCCTGACGATTCCACCTACTCCAGTTGCCGCTCCACCGTAGGGTTCCACAGCCGAGGGGTGGTTGTGGCTCTCGATTCCAACGACCACCCACGTTTCGTCGTCGAACTTCACTATCCCGGCGTCCTCGCCGGGGCCCAAAATCACGTGCTCGTTCTCGGTCGGAAGGAGCTTAAGCCAGGGCCTGCTCGACTTGTAGGAGGCGTGCTCGCTCCACATAACTTCGAGCATCGCCTTCTCTGTTTCATTCGGCTCTCTCTTCAAGCGTTCACGGATGAGCTTCTCCTCGTGGGGGAACACAAAATCACCTCCTCGCCCACTCCACCATGCTCCTGAAGAGCTTTAATCCGTCCTCGCTCCCCAGAAAGCGGTCGCTTGCTCTTTCCGGATGGGGCATGGTCCCGAGGACGTTGCCCCTCTCGCTGGCTATCGCCGCTATGTTGAGAACCGAGCCGTTGGGGTTGGCCTTTTCGGTTACGTTGCCCTTTTCGTCGCTGTACTGGAAAACTACCCGGACCATTGACGGGTCATTAACATAGTAGTTCCCCTCCGCGTGGGCTATCGGCATCCTTATGACCTCTCCCGGCCCGTAGAGGGAAGTGAACGGCGTTTGGGTGTCTTCAACGCGGAGATGAACCCATTTGCAAAGGAACCTTGGATTTTTGTTCGGTCTCAAAGCACCGGGCAAAAGGCCAGCCTCAGTGAGGATCTGAAAGCCGTTGCAGATTCCGAGGACGGGCCTTCCCTCGCGTGCAAACTCCTTCACTTCCTCCATTATCTCCTGTCGAGCAGCTATAGCTCCGGCACGAAGGTAATCGGCGTAGCTGAAGCCGCCGGGGAGAACAACTCCATCGAAGTCCTTGAGATTTGCTTTATACCAGACGCGCTCCGCTTTTCCGCCGGCCTTTCTTATGGCCCTCTCGGTCTCGAAGTCGCAGTTGGTTCCCGGAAACACCACCACAGCAAAGCGAACCATCTCAGCTCACCGGCTCGATGCTGTACTCGTAGTCGTGGATGAGCGGGTTAGCGAGGAGCCTTCTGCACATCTCCTCCACTTCCCGCTCTGGCTCTTCGCTCTCCAGTTCGAACTCGAAGTGCTTGGGAACGCGCAGGCTCTCCACCGCATAGCCAAGGTTCCTGAGGGCGTTTCCTATGACCCTCCCTTCCGGGTCGTTGAGGCCTTCCTTGAGGCGAACGATGACGGTAACCTTCCATCTCATTCCTACCACCTCACGTGACCACCTTCTCAAGCTCGTCCAGCTCAAGGGCTCGCTTAATCTCGAGGGCAACCCTCCTCCCTGTGCTCATCGGCCTCCTCCAGAGGGAGTTGCCGTAGGGGTGCCCCACCGCCATGTGGATGTTGGTTCCCCCACCGGTTCTTGGAGCCACGTCGTAGATGTAGAAGTTCAGGTCCTTATCCACGGCCGTCTGGAGCGTGAAGGGCCCGATGATTCCCGGGGAGTAGTACTCCTGGGTAACCTTCACATAGCGCTCGGCCATGTCGAAGACCTTCTCAAGGAGGGACTCCCTAAGGGTTGAAGAGGCGTGACCTGTGACGGTGTATTCCGGCTCAAACTGCCATTCGGGAAGGGTGAGCTGCTGGTGAGCGGGCAGGCGAACGTGGCCGTCCAAACTCGTCTCGAAGCGCCAGTCTATGCCCAAAAGCTCTATCTCCCCATCAATCGGGGAATAGAAGAAGTCGAAGTTGAAGACCGGGCCGATGATGTAGCGCTCGATTCTTGCCTTGGCGAGGTCTTCCTCGGTGATTACACCGAGCTTGATGAGCTTCTCGGCCTTCTCGCGGAACTCCTTGTAGCTTGCTGCCGTGAAAAAGCCGCGCTCAAGCCTCTTCTTGGCATGGGGAAGCTTGACGATGACGAGGCCGACGTCGTCAATCTCTTCTGGTTTAACTGGTTCAGGGTAAGGGAGCCCGGCCCTCTCAAGGATCCAGTAGTAGCTCCTCTCCTCGCTCCTCTCCTCGCTTCTGAGTAAATTTCTGCTCCCGAAGAGAGGAACTCTGAAGTCGTTCTCAACCCTGTCAATGCCAGTGTAGACCACGAAGGAGCGGTTTGGCACGAAGATGACGTTTCTCTTCACAAGCTCATCCTGGACATCAATTATGTGGGCAAACTTCTCAAGGATAAGAACCTCGTCGATGAAGCCCTTGGTCAGGTTGTCCCTCGTCTTCCTCAGCTTGAAGTACTCGGCGTAGGTCCTGTGCCTGCCCCTCTGGGCAACCACCAGGACGGGAAGGCCTTCCTCCTTTGCTCCATCTGCTATGTCCAGCGCGGAGTGGCTCCCTATTACTCCAACGGTGATTTTCTCCGCATCATAGCTTTCGAGAACGCTCAAAATCTCCTCACGGCTTATCATCCGGACCACCTCAGCATGAATTCGGCTCGAAATCCTTTCCGAGCTCTTTCATCAGCTTAATCCTCTTCTCAACGCTCTCCCTCGTTCCAACGTCTCTCCGGTAGAAGAGCTCGCCCTTCACGTGACCGATAGCGCTCTGAGCTATTCCTTCAGCTTCCTCCAGGGTCTCGGCTATTCCAACGACCGCTATAGCGCGGGAGCCGAGGAGCGTGAAGTTCTCGTCAATGGAGGCGTAGTAGAGCTTCGCTCCGGCTTCGGCTATGGCTTCTTCGTTCACCTGAACTTTAACTCCCTTAATTGGGTTCAGGGGATAGCCCTTTGGAGCCAAATATTTGACGACCGTTGCCTTTTTCTCGAATTCTGCCTTTCCGAGGCTACTGTCCACGATCCCCTCGGCTACCCCAAGCAGTCCCGTCCTGAGGAGGGGGAGAACGTTCATTGCCTCCGGATCTCCGAAGCGGGCGTTGTATTCTATGAGAACCGGGCCGTCTTTGCTCAGCATGAACTGGCCGTAGAGGATTCCCTTGTAGGGCGTTCCGTTCTTTCTCATGGCTTTAATCGTCGCTTTGAGCGTCTCAAGGGCCTTTTCGTAGTCCTCGCGAGTCACAAAGGGAAGCAGGTGGCTTGAACACGAGTAACTGCCCATTCCGCCGGTTATCGGCCCCTCATCATCCTCGTAGGCGTGGGGGTAATCCTGTGCGAGGGGCATTGGGATTGCCCTCTTCCCGTCCGTGAAGACTTGGAAGGTGAACTCGACTCCGTCGGTTCTTTCTTCAATCAGAACCTTACCGTCCTTCTTGATCAGCTCCTCAGCGTAGGCCTTGGCCTCCTCGTTGTCCCTCAGCTGATAGCCGACCACCTTAACACCCTTTCCCCCGGTGAGACCGATAGGCTTCACAACGACCGGCCTTCCAAAGTCGCCTATCCAGGAGCGCATCTCGGAAACATCGCTAAAAACCCTGAAGAGCTTCCTGCCGGGAATCTCATATCTCTCCATCAGGGAGCGGGCGAAGGTCTTGTCCGTTTCGAGTTTGGCGGCCTCTTTGGTTGGGCCGACGGCCGGAATCCCGTTCTCTTCGAGCACATCAACGATTCCCTTTTCAAGCGGCGCCTCCGGACCGATGAAGGCCAGCTCGACGCCAAACTTTTCAGCGTAGTTTAAGACCTTCTCGACGTCCGTTTCACTGGCTAAACCGTAGCCCTTCGCGAGCCTGGCCAATCCAGGGTTCCTGTGCTTTGAAACCACGTAAAGTTCCGCGCCACCCCTCACCAGGGCATTTCCAATCGCGTGCTCCCTTCCGCCACCACCAACGAGCAGAACCCTCATGAACTTCACCATTTATTTGTCAAAAACTTAAGTTTTTAAGCTTTGTTTTTACATTAAAATGGCAAAATTTATAAGGGGCAAGGTGAACTCCCTCCGGTGAGGCCCATGAAGGTGCTAGTGGTTATGGGAAGCAAGAGCGACTCCCATATCGCTGAGAAAGTAACCTCAATCCTTGACGAGTTCGGCGTTGGGTATGACGTCGAGGTTGCTTCAGCCCACAGGAATCCGAAAAAAGTCGAGGAGCTAGCCAAAAAGAATTACGAGGTTTTCATAGCGATAGCAGGCCTGAGCGCAGCTTTGCCGGGGGTAATAGCGGCCCACACAGTTAAGCCCGTTATAGGCGTCCCAGTTTCGGCGAAGCTCAACGGCCTCGATGCCCTCTTTAGCATAGCCCAGCTTCCGCCGGGCGTCCCAGTGGCAACAGTCGGTATAGACAACGGGAAGAACGCGGCGTTACTGGCAATTGAGATTCTCGCGGTAAAGAACGAGGAGCTGAAGAGAAAGCTCGAAGAGTACAGGAAAAAGATGCGGGCATGAGCCCGCATCGAGACGATCTCTTATTCGACCCTCACTTTATTTTAGAAACGTCTGATTTAAGCACACATTTTGGAACATTTCAGCCTTTTTAAGCCTTTCCTTCTTTCGTCGAACTATAACAAGATGTTAATCAAATGATGTGTTTTCTCCTCTCGTAATCCTGGGAGTGCCACTCTGAACCCTTGGTCCTAAGCTCGACCATGTGCGCCACCATCTCGGCACGCCTCTTTGCCTCCCCAATGTCTCTATCCCACGCAAGAGCAACTCCAAGCCTCCTTCCAGGGTAAGCCTCCGGCTTGCCGAAGAGCCTCACCGTCGCGTTCGGAACGCTCAGGGCCTTCACCAGACCGCGGAAGCGCGGGGAGTAACCGGAAACGTTGGCCTTGATGACGTGGGTCGCCGCTGGCGTGAGCATCGGAAAGAGCCTGTATCCATCGACCCATTCCCCCGGTATCGGGAGGCCAAGAACTGCCTTCAGGTGGAGGCCAAACTCTGAGAAGCCAGTGGGATGGGATGCAAGCGTAACCATGCCAGTATCGTGGGGCCTCGGGGAGACCTCGTTGGCCCAGACTTTATCGCCCTTGACAAACATCTCGACGCCGAAGAGGCCGAGGCCGCCAAGGACATCGGTGATGCGCTTGGCTATCCTGTAAACCTCGTGTTCGGCCTTTTCGCTTATCTCCGCCGGTTGCCAGCTTGCGTGGTAGTCGCCGTCGATCTGGTAGTGGCCGACCGGCTTCGGGAAGGTCGTGACGATTTCGCCGTTCTCGTCGTAGTGTCTGACAGCTAACTCCGTAATCTCAACTTCGAAGTCAATATGTTCTTCCACGATTATCTTGTCCGCACTACCGCGGGCTTTTTTCTTGGCAACTTCCCAGGCCTTTGGAACATCCTCTGGCCCTTTCACGAAGTAGGAACCCTTTCCGGAGGAGCTCATTATCGCCTTCGTGTGGCAGGGATAGCCTATCTTCTCGCAGGCCTCGTAGAGTTCGTCGAGAGTGGTGGCGTAGGCATATCTCGACGTTGGAACCTTTGCTTCCTTCGCGAGGGTCTCTCTCGTCCTCTCGCGGTGCATGGCTATCCAAGTTGCCCTCGCGTTCGGAACGACGAAGTAACCGTCCTTCTCTAGCTCGAAGAGAGCGTCGAGGTTTATCGCCTCGATCTCTGGGATTATAGCGTCGGGCTTTTCTCTCTCGACGACCGAGAAGAGGAAGTCAGCCTTGCGCATGTCTCCAACGTAGGAGCGGTGGGCGATCTGCATTGCGGGGGCGTTGGCGTAGCGGTCAACGGCGATGACTTCAACGCCAAGCCTCTGGGCCTCGATGGCTATCTCCTTTCCCAGTTCACCGCTTCCGAGGAGGAGTATCTTTTGGGCAGAATCCGTCATGGCGGTTCCGAGCTCGTCTCGGGGCTTGATCATTACCATCACCTCATATTTTGACGTTAAAATGTTAAAAATTCATGATATTTAAGCCTTTTTAAGCATAAATATGGCAAACCTTTTAAGCCCTCGATGGAACTCTCACCGGTGGTGCTCATGCTGACCTATGCTCAGGCCGGAGTCGATGACGAAAAAACCACGAAGGCCCTCAGGGGAATCATGGGCCTCGCGAAGGAGACGTTCAGGTTCAGAAAAGGAAAGCTCGGCGAACCGGCCGAGAACCTCGGCCATTACGCGGCACTGATGGATTTTGACGAGTTCTACCTCGCCATGACGACCGATGGTGTCGGCACAAAGGTTCTTGTAGCGGAAGCCGTCGGCAAGCTCGACACGATAGGGATAGATATGATAGCAATGAACGTGAACGACCTGCTCTGCGTTGGTGCTGAGCCTGTAGCTCTCGTTGACTATCTCGCAGTCAGGGAGCCTGATGAGAGAGTTTTTGAAGAGATAGCCAAGGGGCTCTACGAAGGGGCGAGGCAGGCCGGAATAGCGATAGTCGGCGGAGAGACGGCAGTTATGCCCGACCTCATCAACGGCTTTGATTTAGCCGGAACTGCCATCGGAATAGTCGAGAAGGGGAAGGTCATAACGGGAAAAAGGATAAGGCCGGGGGACGTGGTCATCGGAATTGCCAGCTCGGGGATACACTCCAATGGCCTGACACTGGCCAGGAAGCTCCTCATTCCGAAGTACGGCCTCGACTACGAGTACGGGGGGAGAAAGCTCTGGGAGTGGCTTCTGGAACCGACGAGGATTTATGTGAAGGCGATTCTTGGACTGATTGGGAGTGTCGAGGTTCATGGATTAGCCCACATAACCGGCGGCGGGCTGACCAACCTAAAGCGCCTCACGAACCACGGCTTTTCCCTTGAGATGCCACCCATCGAAGGAATATTTAAGCTCATCCACGAAAACGGTGTCCCCCTGAAGGAGATGTTCAGGGTGTTCAACATGGGGGTCGGATTCATCGCAATAGTCCCGCAGGAAGAGAAGGAAACTGCTCTGGAAGTCCTCAACAAACACTTCGAGAGCTTTGAGCTTGGAACCGTCACCGAAAGACCGGGGATAGTAGTGATGAACTACGGGGTAAAGCTTTAAGCCCCTCCCCAAACTTTTCTTGATGTACTATGGAACTCACAGTAAAAGAGAAAACCTTCCTTGAAAACCTGCCGGAGCTGGTTGAAAAGGCCGTAAGCGAATACGGAATCCGGCTGAGGAAAATAGTGATAGAGGAAGACGAAAAGGGCTGCTACACGGTTCTCATAACCTATGAGAGCGAACTGCCTGTGAGGCGCTCGTAGAGCTCCTCGTAAGCTCTAACGAGATCGCCTTTATCAAACCTGAAGACGTCCTTGTCGAGGCTTCTCTTTGTCTCAGCGTCCCAGAAGCGGCAGGTGTCGGGGCTTATCTCGTCGCCGAGTATAATCTCACCCCTCTCGTTCTTTCCGAACTCCAGCTTGAAGTCCACCAAGATTACCCCGCGCTCGGCGAAGTACTCTCTGAGGATCTCGTTCACCTTGAGGGCTATGCGCTCCATCTCCCTTATCTCATCCTCGCTTATCCCGAGAACCTTTGCGTGGTAGTGGTTTATCATAGGATCGCCGAGGCTGTCGTCCTTGTAGTAGAGCTCGACTATCGGCTCTTTTAATTCGGTTCCCTCCTCAAGGGGAAGGCGCTTCTTCAGGCTCCCCGCTACAACGTTTCTAACCACTACCTCAAGGGGATACATCTTGAGCCTCTCAACGATGAGCCTGTTGTCGCCGGCAACACCTATGAAGTGCGTCTTAACGCCCCTCTCCTCAAGGACTTTGAAGAGAACCGCGCTGATCTGGGCATTGAGCCACCCCTTGCCCTTAAATTGGCCCTTCTTTTTACCATCGAAGGCCGTGGCATCGTCCTTGAACTCCATAATGGCCTTCCCCTCGTCGAGAGGGATAACCTTCTTGGCCTTACCTTCGTAAACCTGCATGGGCTTCACCATTTTTGTGTAAAATTTCTCCATATTTAAGGCTTATTTAAGCATAAAAATGTTAACCAGTGGGCAAAGCTTTTAAACACAAAAAGGCTAAAATATTGCGCCATAATCCATATTTATTAACATGTTTACGTCAAAAACTGGCGGGGTTCCCCCATGAGGGAGAAGTGCGGTGTCTTTGCAACGGTTACCGAGAATGCTCCGAAAAAAGCCTACTACGCACTCATAGCCCTGCAGCACAGGGGACAGGAGAGCGCGGGGATAAGCGTCTGGAAGCATAAGATAAGAACGATAGCTGGTAGGGGGCTCGTTTCGGAGGTCTTCAGGAACGGCAAGATGGCGAAGCTGAAATCCAAGATGGTAATAGCCCACGTCCGCTACTCCACATCGGGCTCCCTCACGGAGACCCAGCCGCTGGAGGCAAGCTGCTGCGGAAAGAGCATCGCGATAGCCCACAACGGAACCCTCACGAATTTCCTCCCCCTCAGGCGGCACTACGAACGGCTGGGAGTTAAGTTCAGGCACTCGGTGGATTCTGAGCTTCTGGGGATTTCATTCCTCTGGCACCTCCACGAGGCCGGCGACGAGTTCGAGGCCATGAAGGCCGTCTTTGATGAAGTTAAGGGAGCCTACTCGGTTGCCTTCCTGTTCGACGGGAAAATTTTAGTTGCGAGGGATCCGGTCGGCTTCAGGCCATTAAGCTACGGAAGTGGAGACGGCCACTACTTCGCCTCCGAGGATTCCGCGTTGAGACTATTCACCGAGGATATAAGGGACGTTCAGCCCGGCGAGGTCTTCCTCCTCTCAGAGGAGAGCGCTGAAAGCAAAGTTTTAGCCAAAGAGAGCCACCATCACTGCGTTTTCGAGTACATATACTTCGCCCGACCGGACAGCACGATAGACGGTGTAAACGTCTATACCGCGAGGGTCAGGATGGGGGAGGAACTGGCAAGGGAAAGCCCCGCCAACGGAGACGTCGTCATAGCAGTTCCTGACTCCGGAAGGGCTTCCGCTTTGGGCTTCTCCAGGGTCAGCGGGATTCCCTACTCAGAAGGTTTGATAAAAAACCGCTACATCGGGAGGACGTTCATAACCCCCGGCCAGTTCTACCGCGAGCTGAAGGTTAAGCTCAAGCTCTCGCCGGTGAGGGAGGTAATAAAAGGTAAAAGCGTCGTTCTTGTCGATGATTCAATCGTTAGAGGAACGACGATGAGAAGAATAGTCACCCTTCTGAGAAACGCTGGGGCTAAAGAGGTGCACGTGAGAATAGCCTCCCCTCCGATAAGGTACCCGTGCTACATGGGGGTGGACATTCCTACCAGGCACGAGCTCATAGCAGCATTTGGAAGCATTGAGAAGGTGAGGGAATCCATAGGGGCCGACAGCCTGGCTTACCTCAGCGTAGATGGGCTGAAAAGGGCCGTCGGGAGAAGCGACCTCTGTATGGCGTGCCTCACGGGGGAGTATCCGGAGTGGGCTTTCAGGTTTTAATCAATGCCAAACTGCTCAATTGAGCTCAGTTCATCAGAACTAACGACTAAAACCGGCCGGAGTTTGCTTCCAAGATAGTCGGTGAAAGGAAGCTCCAAAAGAACTATATCGCCCTGCTCAAATCTCAAAGAGTTCCTCTGCATCCTCTCCCTTCTGGAGGAGCTTTAGATAACCCAGATCCTTGAGAGAATCCCCCTTTTCAATGGCTTCAATCCTTATCCTGAGCTTTGCTCCGGAAGGTATGTTAAGCTTTTCGAGGGGAATTATGATGTCTCCCCTGTATACGGCAACTATCACTTTGGACATAGTTAAAGATTGGAGAAGAAACTTTTAAACGTTAGCCTCTTTCGAGCTTCCTCACCCTGCACGCGGAGAACTTGAGCTCCGGCGTTCCCGCTTTGTTGAGAGCTGGACTCGTTATTTTGTTCGCCTTGAAGTGGAAGGGAACCGCAACTACACCCCTCTGGATATCCCCAAGCTTGGCCCTCATCCTAATCTTTCCGCGCCTAGTCTCGATCTCAACCCAGTCGCCGTCGTGGATTCCAAGCCTCTCCGCGTCGCTTCTGTTTATCAGCACCCTGGGCTCTCCCATCAGCCTGACGAGAGATGGGCTCCTAAGGGTCATTTCACCTGTGTTGTAGTGGCTTATCAGCCTGATTGTCGTAAGTACGAAGGGGTACTCGTAGTCCGGCCTCTCCCACGGTTGAACCTGTTCCACGGCAATAAAGCGGGCCTTTCCGTCTGGAGTTGAGAACTCCCAAGTGTGGAGCCTCTTCTTCGGAAGGAATATCCCCTCCGAGTTCTTCAGTTCCTCAACGCTCCTTTCCTCCAGCGAGGGGAAGAGGCGGAAGTACTCGGCGGTGATCTCTTCAACGCTTGAATAGTCAAAACCGGGCAGACCGAGGGCCCTGCCGAGCATAGTCAGTATTTCCCAGTCGGGCTTCGAATCACCCCTCGGCTCGCAGACCTTGTGACTCCACTGAATTCTCCTCTCGCTGTTCATATACGAGCCTTCCTTCTCACAGAAGGCACTCGCAGGAAGAACGTAGTGGGCGTATCTCGCTGTGCGCGTCATAAAGATGTCCTGAACGACGAGGAGATCGAGCTTTCTGAGGGCATTTCTCACCCGGATGAAGTCCGCCTCGCCCACGGCAGGGTTTTCCCCGACTATGTAAAGGGCCTTTACATCGCCCTTCTCAATGGCCTCCCAGAGCTCCGTGAGGTAGAGCCCGCGCTCCGTTGGAAGGTCTTCCACGCCCCATATCTTTGCCACTCGCTTCCTGAACCTCTCATCACTCAGGGGGACATAGCCGGGAAGGAACTCGCTCAGCGCTCCCATGTATGCCGCCCCCTGAACGTTGTTCTGGCCGCGCATCGGATAGAGACCACCCTTCTCGCCGATATAACCGAGGAGCAGGGCGAGGTCTATAATCGCTAAAACGTTCTCAACGCCAGAAACGTGCTGTGTCAAACCCATTCCCCACATTATCGCACCGCTTCCCGCCAATGCAAATGCCCTCGCAACTTCTCTGATCGTTTCGGCTGGAATTCCGGTTACCTTCTCCGCGTACTCCGGAGTGTACTTTCTCACAGCCATCCTTACCTCGGAGAAGCCGGCGGTTCTGGTCTTTATGAACTCCTCGTCGTAGAGCTCGTCCAGGATTATGACGTTCATAACCGCGTTTGCGAGGGCTATATCTGCTCCAGGACGGATGATCAGCTTATAGTCCGCGAAGGCCATCGTTCTGGTTTCCCTGACGTCGACGACGATTATTTTAGCACCTTTCCTCCTGGCCTTCAGGATGTAGTCCATGACAACTGGATGGGTTTCAGCAGGGTTGTAGCCCCAGATGAGTATGGCATTAAACCCCTCCAGGTCTTCATACGGGTTGGTCTGCGCCCCAGCTCCAAGGGTCATCTTGAGAGCGTGAACGCTCGCCTCGTGGCAGAGACGGGCACAGTTGTCTATGTTGTTCGTGCCAAAGAGCCTCGCAATCTTCTGAAGCAGGTAGTTCTCCTCGTTGCTGACCTTGGATGAGGCTATGAACGCCACAGCGTCTGGACCGTACAGCTCGCGGATTTCGAGGAGCTTACCCGCTATCTCCTCGATGGCCTGCCCCCAGCTTATCGGTCTTATCTTAGAGCCCTCGCGCTTAAGGGGACGCTTGAGCCTGTCCCCGGAAAGAACGAACTCCGTCGCGTGGAGACCCTTGGGGCAGAGCTTGCCCCTGTTGGGTTCACCTTGGTACGGTTTGACTCTCATCGTCGTGGGATCAACGAGAAGCCTGCAGCCAAAGCCGCAGTAGGGACACACGACCGTCTTGGGCTCGCTCACGCTACCACCAATAAACATGTACACGGCAAGAATAAAAAGATTTCCGGAAGAAATTTATGAAAAAATGTTCAAGTCAGAGGGCCTTCTCCAGGAAGTATTCATGGACTCTGGTATCGGAGGTCAGCTCCGGATGGAACTCAAGGCCGATGATATTGCCAGCTTCGAGGCCAATAACCCTATCGCCGAGCCAAGCTATCGGCCGGACTTTATCGTTCAGGAGTTCGACTATGCGGGGCGCGCGAATGAAAACCCCTGGGAACGGCTCGTCGCTGAAGGCGAGCTTTATTGGAGCCTCGAAGCTGTCCACCTGCCTGCCGTAGGCGTTTCTATTAACGCGAACGTCGAGCAACTTGAGGAACCTCTGCTCTGGCGTTGCACCGGTTACCTCCTTCGAGAGCATTATCAAACCTGCACACGTCCCCATTATCGGCAGACCTTCCTCCCCGAGCTTCCTCACGGGCTCAAGAAGGCCGTTCTTCACCATGAGCCTCGATATCGTCGTGCTCTCGCCGCCGGGGATTATGACCGCGGAGACCTCTCCCAGCTGCCCCGGCTTCCTGAGCCAGATGACCTCGCCGGAAACCCCGAGGTTCTCCAAAGCCCTCTTGCTTGCCTCGATGTGTTCGCTGACGTCGCCCTGAAGGCCTATAACGCCTACCTTAACCATTTCCACCACCTCATTGAAAAGGCAAGGAAAAGAGATCAAACGCCCCTCTCCTCAAGGCGAACCTCCAGCTCTTCAATGTCCCTGCCGCGCATTGGCTCGCCGATTTCCCTGCTTATCTCGGCCAGGACATCGGGTTCATCCCAGTGGTTGACGGCCTCAACTATGGCCCTCGCCATCTTCTCCGGGTTGGAACTCTTGAAGATTCCCGACCCAACGAAGACACCGTCCATACCCATCCCCATCATCAGGGCGGCATCAGCAGGTGTGGCAACTCCTCCGGCGGCGAAGTTGACGACCGGAAGGCGGCCGAGCTTCTTTATCTCCAGGAGAATCCTGTAGAGCCCCTCAACTATCTCGCCGTAGGTGTAGTGGCCGTAAATCGGCTCGTTCTCAAGGACCCTCGCCGGAAGTCCCGCTATTTCCTTGACGTTGAGGGACAGCCTGAGGTAGGGCTCGGCGAACTTTTCAGCCACGGCATAAACCTGCTCGTCCGTCATGGCCTGAATTTGCCTTATGCCCTCTGCCACTAGGCGGACGTGTCTCACTGCCTCGACGATGTTGCCGGTTCCGGCCTCGCCCTTGGTCCTAATCATTGCCGAGCCCTCCCATATCCTCCTGACAGCCTCGCCGAGGTTTCTCGCACCGCAGACGAAGGGAACGGCAAATTCTCTCTTGTCTATGTGGAAATAGGGATCCGAAGGCGTCAGAACCTCGCTCTCATCTATCATGTCAACGCCCAAAGCCTCCAGAATTCTCGCCTCTGCCATGTGGCCGATCCTGGCCTTGGCCATGACTGGAATCGTCACCGCATCCATTATCTCCCGGATCTTCTCAACAGGGGCCATTCTGGCAACGCCGCCGGCCCTTCTTATGTCTGCGGGAACCATGTGGAGCGCCATAACCGAAACTGCACCGGCTTCCTCGGCTATTCTGGCCTGCTCCGCGTTTGTGACGTCCATAATTACGCCGCCCTTCACCATCTTGGCAAAACCTTTCTTGAGCCTGTCCGTACCCTTGGCCTCTATAACGTGGAGCTTCCCCATGGCCACCACCATTTCAAGTTTTGGCTTGCAATATTATTCAAGAAAAAACTTGAATATAAACCTTGCCGCGGAAAAGCCGCACCGGCCCCCAAGGAACTTCAGGAAAAATAAGGCAGAACAGAAAAGCCTTCGTTCAGGCCTTTCCAATTATCTCAAGGCTCACGTCGAAGTTCTTCACAGAGTGCGTTAGGTAACCGAGGCTTATGACGTCGATGTCGAGTTCCGCGTACTCCTCGATGTTCTCCGGGGTTATTCCGCCGGAGACCTCGATTTTAACCCTCTCCCTGAGCCCTTCGCGTTTTAAAGCCTCTATCGTCCTGGCTATTTCTCTGGACGTCATGTTGTCGAGCATAACCACGTCCGCCCCGGCCCTTGCCGCTTTAATGGCGTCCTCAAGGCTCTCGACTTCCACTTCGACGACCTTGTAAACGCTGAACCCTTTGGCACGCCTTATGGCCTCTTCCAGAGGAACCAGAGCGAGATGGTTGTCCTTTATGAGTACCGCGTCGCTCAGCGAGAAGCGGTGCGGCTCGCCGCCGCCTATGAGTATGGCCCTCTTGTCTATTGGCTTGAGGAGAGTCTTTCTGGTTCCTGCAATGCGAACCTTCTGGTTCACGGCCCTAACCCTATCGGCCAGCCTTCTGACCTCGGTGGCGATGCCGCTCATCCTGCCCATTATATTAAGGGCAGTCCTCTCGACGAGGAGTATGGAGCGTGCGTCCCCTTCAAGCTCAAGTATCGTATCGCCCCTCTTCACGAGCTCGCCGTCCCTCTTCCTGACCTCAACTCCAACCCCGAAGTGCTCAAAGAGGGCCTTCGCTTCCTCGACGCCCGCTATAACGCCATCCTGCTTGGCGATGATCACTGCTTTGGCCTTCGTTCCTTCAGGAATTATAGCTTCACTCGTGACGTCGCCGAAGGGCGAATCCTCCTCAAGGAACCTGAGCAGATAGGAAAGAGAAATCATAAAGTTTCCCTCCATACTTAACAAAAATTTCGGAATCTTTCCCTCTCAACTTAACACATCAGCTCATCTCAAGCATTTTCTTTATGGCCCTCTTAGCTTTCTCGGCTATCTCTTTGGGTACCTCAACCTCGTACTTCATGTCCCTGAGCGACTCATAGACGTGCTGGAGCGTTATTGCCTTCATTCCTATGCAGACCGCATCTTCCTTAGCCGGGTGGAACTTGATATCTGGATAGAGCTTCTGAAGGCGGTAAACCATTTCCCTCTCCGTGAAGACGACCCACTCGTTCCACTCCTTTGCGCGCCTTATCATCCCGCCGGTGGAGACTATTATGTCAGCCCTTTCCTGTACCTCCGGTTCGCACTCGGGGTGAACCATCAGCCTGGCGTTTGGATAGAGCTTCCTCGCGCGTTCCACGTCTTCGATGGTGAACTTCCTGTGAACGTAGCAGTGGCCGTACTCCGGCACGGGGATGACCTTCTTTCCGGTCTGTTTAGCGACGTAGTTTGCCAGGTTCTTATCCGGCCCAAAGATTACAACGTCAGAATCGAGCCTTTCGACTATCTTGACCGCGTTGGCCGAGGTGACTGTGACATCGGCGTAGGCCTTGGTCTCGGCGGTGGTGTTCACGTAAAGAACCACCGGAGCATCAGGATACTGCTCCTTGGCCCTGAGAATGTGCTCGACCTTCAGCATGTTGGCCATCGCACAGGTGGCCCTTTTACTCGGGAGCAGGACGGTCTTTTCGGGGTTGAGGATTTTCGCCGTTTCCGCCATGAAGTCCACTCCCGCGAAGACTATGACGTCCGCGTCAACCTTCACGGCCTTCCTTGCTAGCTCAAGGCTGTCGCCGAGAAAGTCAGCTATATCCTGGATTTCAGGCAGCTGGTAGTTGTGGGCCATGATTATAGCGTTGCGCTCCTCCTTCAGGCGTTCAATCTCCCGCACGAGCTCCTCCATCTTCATGGTCTCACCTGTGGAACCCTATGTTCCAGGGTATAAAAGCTTTCAGAGAACGAGGGCTATGTAGGCAACGCCCCCGGCGAAGAGAAGCAGCGCCGGAGGAAGGAGCCGCAGGTAGACCCTCCTGAGTTCAGCCCCATAGTATTCGGCCGAGAACACGAAGCAGAGGTGCACGGGACTGAAGAGCATTCCCATGTAGCCGCTCAGGTAAGCAAGAGCAACCATGTCAAAGCCAGTAAAGAAGGGGAGCAACAGCGGAAAGGTCATACCCACGTAGGCGAAGCTTATGCCCGTCATAAGACCAACAATGAAGGGCGTCACCATGAGGACGAGAACCACCGGCAGGTTCATTGATATCATGGCATTTGGAAGCGTCTCAACGGCTCCAGTGGCCTGGAGCACGTATTTGAAGTACATCACCGCAACGAGGAGGAAGACAATCTTAGGCTGTAGGGCATGAGCAATGACCTCTTTCAGGCTCATCTTCTTCAGGTTGGGAATAAGAGCCGAGAGGAAGCCAAGAAAAGCACCGTAGACCATGTCGATGCCCAGAACGATTGAGACTAGTATGATAACCAGTATTGGATAGGTGCTCTTCAGGAGAAGTCTGAGGCCGGTTTTGACGTCTCCCTCCCCGGAACCGGCATCTGGAAGCGGGCGGATGAGGAGGACGTAACCGATGAGCGCCATAAGAACCGTCAGGGGGAACATCTTGGTGCTCATCTCCCGTATCGAAATCCCAACGAGGGCCGAGGCGATGACTATGGCCTGATACATCGGCCACGAGTGCTCCCATACGTGCCGGAACCAGTAGTTGACAAGGGTTTTGTCTTCAGCTTTCATCTCGAACTTCCCGGCGACCGGCTCGATCATGGGAGCCGAGACCAATGCGCCAGCTGGCATCGGCATAAGTCCGATGAGGGCGGGAAGCATGGCCAGAGAGTACTTGGCCTTGGGAAAGAGGTTGCTTGCGGCAGTTTCCATGTCCTTCAGGTAGCCTATCTGGGAGAAGACTGAGGTCATGCCCATGATGAAGGCTATTATGAGCACCAGCCTTATCGTCTCCCACGAGGTGGCGGAGTGGTAAAGGGCCGCAACGGCATCCGCGGGACTCATTCCAAAGAGGAAGGCCAGCACTATGGAACCGACGAATATTGAGACGCCGATGTTGATTTTAAGCCAGATGAGGGCTATTACTATCGCGAAGGAGGCGATGAGATAGAGCAGTTCCACCCGTTTCACCGGGCATAATAAGGATTCGATGAGAATTTAAACCTTTGGTTAGAGATGACATCTTCCATCGAAGAAGCTCGGCCTCTCGAAGGCTTTCCTCGTAGCCGGAAAGTCCTCGCGGTAATGGGAACCACGGCTTTCCTCTCTTGCGAGGGCGCACTCTAAAAGGCCCTTCGCGAGGAGCTTTAACCTGGGGTCTGCCCCGATTCCCTCAAGCTCCCTGAGGCCTTCCTCCAGAGTTTTTGCGCTCCTGACGATTCCGGCTTTCTCCCAGAGAAGTTGCCTTAGAGACTCAACGTCTCCAAGCTCGTAGCCGTGATAGCCCGGCTCCTTGGCTTCCCTGCACCTCGGCTTATCCCTCGCTATGGTTCTTGCCACCTCAAGGCCGGAAACGATGCACTCGAGGAGCGAATTGCTCGCCAATCTGTTCGCCCCGTGGAAGCCGTTGCTCATGGCCTCACCTACCGCGTAGAGGTTTTTGAGAGCGGTTCTGTACCAGAGATCTACCGCTATCCCTCCAATGGTGTAGTGAGCTATCGGCGAGACGGGGATTAAGTCCCTTGATGGATCGATGCCGTCCTTCATCAGGAAGGCATATATCTGGGGAAAGCTTTTCCTGAAGTCCTCTATTGAGGTGGCGTCTAGAAAGACTCGCTTTCCGGCCTTCATCTGCTTGTATATCGCCCTCGCAACGATGTCCCTCGTGGAGAGCTCGTTCACGAAGCGCTCGCCATCTTCCGTCACCAGTTTTGCCCCAGCACCTCTGACGGCCTCGCTGATTAGTTTAACCCCCGACTTCCCCATGTATCCAGTCGGGTGGAACTGAACGAACTCCAGATCGCGAGAGGGGGCACCTTTCAATATGGCGTCGCCTATTAGCAGGCCGACGTTGAGAGGCGAGCCGGCGGTGTACTTGAAGAGTGAAGCAAAGCCTCCCGTCGCTATCACAGTCGCGTCGAACTTCATGAGCTCCCCCTCAAGAAAGGCCCCGCAGGCTTCCCCCTCCCTCACGGCGAGCTCTTCAGCAAAGCCCTCAACGAAGTGCACTCCTGCCTCTTTAGCAGCCATGTGGAGAACCTTCATCACGTGCTTTCCGGTCTCGTTCCTTATCGTGAAAACGCGGTGAAATGAGTGGCCGCCCTCGGTCTCGCTGGTCTCGAACTCGACGCCAATTGAGGTCAAAAAGTCGTAGGCCCCGCTTGCCTTTGAGATTACGCTCCACACAACCTCTTCATCGTTGAGGTACTTGCCTGCCCTGATAGTGTCTAGAACGTGGGCTTTAGGGGAATCACCGTCGAGGATTGGAAAGGCTATCCCCGCCTGGGCGAGGTATGAGTTAGTGTTTTTGAACCCTTTTCCAATGACAGTGACGTCAAAGCCGCGCCTCGCGAGGGCTATTGCAGCGGTCAACCCCGCGGCACCGCTTCCGATGATTCCAACGCTGGCCATAGCTCTCCCCAGGCTGGACTGGGGGAAACGCCTTATAAGGTTTTCAAAAAGATGAGGAAGGAATCACTTTCCTACCGGATAATTCGGCGCCTCGTTGGTGATGAAGATATCGTGCGGATGGCTCTCCTTGACGCCGGCCTGAGTTATGATGACGAACTCACCCTTCTCCTTGAGCTCCGGAATGTTCCCCGCTCCCACGTACCCCATTCCCGAGCGAAGGCCTCCAACGAGCTGGTAGAGAACCTCACCAACGCTCCCCTTGTAGGGAACGACTCCCTCAACGCCCTCCGGAACGAACTTCCTCGTCTTCATGTGGCCCTTCTGATAGTAGCGCTCCGCTCCGCCCTTCATCATCGCCCCAAGGGAGCCCATGCCGCGGTACTGCTTGTACTTCCTCCCGTTGATGACGACCTCCTTGCCCGGTGCCTCCTTCGTTCCGGCCAGGAGGGAGCCAAGCATGACAGCGTCAGCCCCAGCGGCGATGGCCTTGACTATGTCGCCGGAGTAGCGGATTCCGCCGTCGGCTATGACGTGGAGCCCGTATTCCTGGGCCCTGTCCGCCACGAGAGCTATTGCCGTAACCTGCGGGACGCCGACGCCAGCTACGACGCGGGTTGTGCATATGCTCCCGGGGCCTATTCCGACCTTGACCGCATCGGCAAAGGTGAGGTCGTCAACCGCTTTGGGGTTGGCGATGTTTCCAACGATTAAATCGGCATCGACGGCTTTCCTTATCTCCTTCATAGCTTTTATCGCCTTGAGGTTGTGGGCGTGGGCAGTATCTATGACTATGACGTCCGCTCCGGCCCGGTCAAGGGCCTTGGCGCGCTCGATGTCGAAGGGACCCACCGCCGCGGCAACCAGGAGGTCACCGTTTTCATCTTTTACCGCGTTCCTGTACTTCTTCCTCATCATCAGGTCGCTCATCGTGATTATTCCCACGAGGCGGCCTTTCTCATCGACGACCGGGAGGCGGGCTATTCCCTTGGCAACCATCGTATCAAGGGCTTCCTCAACCGAAACGTCCTCGCCGACAGTTATGACTTCGCCGGTCATGACCTCCCTCACAAAGCTGCCCTCTTTGGCCGCTATGTCCTTCTTGGTAACGATGCCGATTATTCTGCCGTCCTCACCAACGACCGGAAGGCCGTCGATGTCGTTTCTCTCCATGAGGAAGAGGGCGTAGTCGAGGGTCTCGTCGGGACCGATCGTTATAACGTCCTCCACTATGAAGCGCTCGGCGCGCTTGACCTTTCTGACCATCTCGGCCTGCTCCCCAACGCTCATGTTCCTGTGGATGACCCCCAGGCCGCCCTCCCTTGCCATCGCCACGGCCATCTCCCACTCGGTAACGGTGTCCATCGCCGCGCTGAGGATCGGTATCTTGAGCTTCACGTTGGGGGTTATCCGGGTCGAGACGTCAACGTCCTTGGGCTCGACTTCCGTTGGTTGAGGTATCAGAAGAACGTCGTCGAAGGTGTAACCTTTAGCGGCATTGACAAGTTTGTGTTCAAATTTTCCCATTTTTCTCGCGCCTCCGCGTCCTTTTTAACGTGAACCTGTCAAGGGTTTTTAAGGGTTTCCCACTCCTCCAACCGAACCTTTATCGGCCTTCTGGGTAAAATTCCGAACTTCCAGCTATATTCATTTAGATTTTACAAACGTAAAGCTTTTAAACTCGAAGCATGCCTTCCCACCGGTGAAGTCAATGAACCTGGCAAAGGTCCTCGCCCACGTGGCCCCCGTGGCAATCGTGATACTCCTCCTGGCAATAGCCTGACAATAATTGCTCAAAGGATTTCATTGTTTGACGTTCATTCAAAATTCATCCCTCATTCTCCCCTTTTATGACAGATTGATGAAAAAACTCCCAAAATTCTAAAATAGGAAATCCGCGCTCAATAGCCTGGTGGTACCCATGGAAGCCGTAGGAATTATAAAAGCAAGGGGGGAGGGCCAAACCCTCCGCTGATGGAAGCCTCAAAAGAAACCCCGGTTTTGAGGAGCTGTTGGGTGAAATCCTGAAGGAAGGTCTGTTCTGGGCGGCCCTCGGCCGGCCGTCGGAGGTCATGCCGTTTCTGAGGGGCAAGCTCCTGAGCAACGGCATCGGTGTTGACAACAGGCGCAGGGAATACCTGGAGTACCTGCTCGACGACCTGGAAAGGTTCTACAAGCGGGTCTCGTGGAGTGGGGAAATTGAAAAACGCCACTGGAAGGCCCTAAGATCCTTCCACAGGGACATAGTCTCGGTGGTTTCTTCTGGGAGGGCTTAGCTTTTTAACCCCTCTTCCCTACTCCTTTCGGGATGATGAGGGAAGTTTCGTCCGAGCGGTGAGGAAACTCGCATGGGCTGACCACCCCCAACCCTTTTAAGGCGCTCGTTCTTTCCCGAACCGGGAGTGAAAATGGAAGAAGGGATGCCCTCAAAGTTCATTGCTCACCTCAAGATACTCGTTGAGATGGAAAGGAAGGCCGAGATAGAGGCCATGCGCCTGGAGATAAAAAGGCTCTCCGGAAGGGAGAGGGAGAATGTAGGGCGGGCAGTTCTCGGCCTGAACGGTAAAGTCATCGGCGAGGAGCTCGGCTACTTCCTGGTGAAATACGGCCGCGATAGAGAGATAAAGACGGAGATAAGCGTCGGCGATTTGGTCGTAATCAGTAAAAGAGACCCGCTGAAGAGTGACCTGGTCGGAACGGTCGTAGAAAAGGGGAAGCGGTTCATAACCGTGGCTTTGGAAACCGTTCCCGAGTGGGCCCTGAAGGGCGTTAGGCTGGACCTCTACGCCAACGACATAACCTTCAAGCGCTGGCTTGAGAACCTGAACAATCTGAGGGAGAGCGGGAGGAAGGCGCTGGAGCTCTACCTGGGCTTTAGGGAGCCGGAAGGGAGCGAACCGGTCGGGTTCACCCCATTTGACAGGAGCCTCAACGCGAGCCAGAGGATGGCAATAGCGAGAGCCCTCGGAAGCCCGGACTTCTTCCTCATCCACGGGCCGTTCGGGACGGGCAAGACGAGAACCCTGGCCGAGCTGATAAGGCAGGAAGTGGAGAGGGGCAACAAGGTTCTGGCAACGGCTGAGAGCAACGTTGCCGTTGACAACCTCGTCGAGCGCTTGGCCAATTCTGGTTTAAAGGTTGTGCGCATCGGCCACCCGAGCAGGGTCTCAAGGAGCCTCCACGAGACGACGCTGGCTTACCTCATAACCCGACATGAACTCTACGGTGAGCTGAGGGAGCTTCGCGTAATCGGCCAGAACCTCAAGGAAAAGAGGGACACCTTCACGAAGCCAGCACCGAAGTACAGGCGCGGGCTGAGCGACCGCGAAATACTCAGGCTGGCCTCGAAGGGGATAGGCGTAAGGGGCGTTCCGGCGAGGCTCATCAGGGAGATGGCAGAGTGGTTGAAGATTAACCAGCAGGTTCAAAAAACGTTCGAGGATGCCAGAAAACTTGAGGAGAGGATAGCGAGGGAGATAATAAGGAAAGCGGACGTTGTTCTCACAACGAATGCCTCTGCCGGCCTTGATGTCGTTGACTACGGCTCCTATGATGTGGCGATAATAGACGAGGCGACGCAGGCAACGATACCGAGCGTGCTCATTCCGATAAACCGCGCGAGGCGCTTCGTCTTGGCTGGAGACCACAGGCAGCTGCCACCAACGATACTCAGCGAGAAGGCCAAGGAGCTGAGTAAGACGCTCTTCGAGGGCCTGATCGAGCGTTATCCCGTGAAGAGCGAGATGCTCACCGTCCAGTACAGGATGAACGAAAGGCTCATGGAGTTTCCAAGCGGGGAGTTCTACGGCGGGAAGGTCGTCGCGGATAAGGGTGTGAAGAACATAACGCTCGCCGATTTAGGTGTTAAAAGCCCTGAGAACGGCCCCTGGGGGGAGGTTCTCAAGCCAGAGAACGTGCTGGTTTTCATAGACACTGCCAAGCTCAAAAACCGCTTCGAGAGGCAGAGGCGTGGAAGCGAGAGCAGGGAAAACCCGCTTGAGGCGAGGTTCGTGAAGGAGGCCGTCGAGAGGATTTTAGAACTCGGCGTTAAGCCTGAGTGGGTTGGGGCCATAACCCCCTACGACGACCAGCGCGACCTTATAAGCTCCCTCCTTCCTGAGGAGGTCGAGGTAAAAACCGTTGATGGCTACCAGGGCAGGGAGAAGGAAGTAATAGTCCTCTCCTTCGTCCGTTCCAACAGAAAAGGAGAACTCGGCTTCCTGAAGGATTTGAGGCGCTTGAACGTCTCGCTGACGAGGGCCAAGAGGAAGCTGATCCTCATAGGCGACTCCTCGACTTTGAGTTCGCATCCCACGTATAAACGTCTCATTGAGTTCGTAAGGGATAGGGAGGCGGTGGTTGATGCAAAAGAACTAACCGAACCGCCAGCAAGTATGTCCATAGACAACGTGAGGGAAATTCTTGGGATTTCGGAGACGAAAGAGTCAATAGACGTCCCAAAAGATGCCGAAAAAGTCAGGAAAAAGGACAGGGACAGAATGCAGTCAATCTATGGGGGCACACCCTACAATCCTTTTTAATGGATACCTCCGAAACATGTTCTGGGGGTACACCCTGTCAAAATGGACGGGCAGGTGTGATGGATGTTCCTCTACTCGAAGAACTTCGACGAGCAGAAGGCTAAAGCGATGAAGGGCCTGAGGAAGGCCTTAGAGGAGGGCAAGGTGGACAGAGATATAATCCCGCTCCTGGAGAAGATAAACTCGCTGGAGAACTATTTTACCACCTCTTCATGCTCCGGCAGGATTTCGGTCATGGAGATGCCTCACTTTGGGGACAAAGTTAATTCCGTCTGGCTCGGCAAGTGGCACAGGGAGGTTGCTTTTGAGGAGGTAATGGAGGCGGTTAGGAGGCACCGCTTCGGCCAGCTGTGGTTCCTGGTCAGGAGTCCGATACTCCACATCGGAGCTAGGACCATGGATGATGCCGTAAGGCTCCTCAACCTCGCGATAGGCCTCGGCTTCAAGTACTCCAACATAAAGAGCGTCAGCCATAAGAAGCTCCTCGTTGAGATACGCTCGACAGAGAGGATGGACGTTCCACTCGGCGAGGACGGTAAGTTATGGGTGAGCGAGAGCTATATCGAGAGAATCGTTGTCCTAGCCAATTCCCAGCTGAGAAGGTTTAAGGGAAAGCTGAAGAGGCTGGAGGAAGAGATTGAAAGATTAAACGCAGGACCATAATCAAAGGTTCAGTTACCCATTGCTATTCCTAAATAACAGAATATTACTGTGGCTTACTGTGGCAATAACAACAGCCAGCCATATCCACCCAGCCGCTCCCAGAACGTAGAATGGAATGGGTTATTCAATTTTCAACCATACCAAAATGACGAGAACAAGACGAAAGAAGAGAGAGTAAAAGAGTGGACAAAAGAATACAAAAGAACGCCAATGCAGTTCCCGATCAAAAGCAAAAAATGAAACATCCATCGGAGCATCATACGGAATGGAATCTAAAGTTTGAACAATGACCAGACGACGAAGAGCATGACCACCGCAAATGAAAGCAGGACAATCGCAAGAATTCTCCTTCCAACTCTGCGCGAGAGGTACAACCCCAAAAAGCCGAACAGTGTGTTCAAAACTGAGAGAATCAAAAACCCCTCGGCGTTCCTAACCACGGCATTGAACATTCTCAAAACATCTTCCGGGTAGTTTCTGGTTGAAACATAAGAGGAGACGGCCCAGATAACGGGAATCGCGAGGGTTGAGGCAAGGGACGTTTTACCGACGAACTCAAATCCATCATCTGCCCTTCTACTCTTGAGAAAGTACAACGGAAGGACTATAATCCACACCACCATCGTGGCGAAGACCGGATACATCACCACCATAAGAAAAGCCAGACCCACGAACGCCATTATGGCAAAGAAGACATTGTGAAACCCCAGGAGAGACGTACTGAAAATTCCCCAGAGAATGAGGTGATGGGCTATGCATTCCTGTACGTCGTACTTTAGGTACCCTGAATCCCACGGTTCCTTCCAGTGCTCCTCAAGAATCTCGTCAATTCTCTTGATGTCCCTCTTTCTGTACCCGTGCTTCTCTAGAATGCGGGCGAGGAAGAAGACCATTGAAGCTATCATGAGGACAAAAAGAAGGATCGTACTAAGAACCCATTCACGGGTTATGACGCCGAGTTTCACCCAGGCGAAGCCAAACAGCATCGAGAAGATCACCACAGGAAAAACGAATATCTGGAGAATAATTTTCCCCCTCCTCATCAAGACCACCAGGGGCTTTTTGATTCATCGGAACTACAATGAGTACAGTTGGATAAAAACCTTTATCAGCACAGGAATCAGAGCAAGGGCAATCAGCAGGAGGGTTAAGAGGCCAAGCCTTCTCCTCCGAGGTAGAATGAAAATGCCAGTAATGCCATACAGAGAGTTTAAAGCAGAGAGCAACAGGAGGTTCCTGCACAGATAATTATCCATACAAACTTTCAAAAGTGGCCGTATTACTGTGATGTTAAAGGCCCAAGGATGCACGGACATCAAGCGAATAAGGACAAAAAAGCCCCAGAGGCCATTGAGAGCAGTAAGGCTTCCCTGAAGGAATGAGAAAGCCATTTTTCGGTCAGAATCTCGTAAATTATCAAAGCCGTTCCCAAAACCGATATCAGCATGGAAATCATCAGCAAAAGTCCAATGGATGCAAGCACCAAATGAACGCCAATGGTAAAAAGTACCCTTTTTCTAAGCCCAAATGCAAGAACAGCGGTGCTGAAAAACACCCCACAGTGCCATAATGTTAAAGATGTCCCTCGTTGAGTCACCGATGATTTTTGGGTCGGCTTCATCTAAAACCCGGGGTAACTCCCTGAACTCAAACCTGTATCCAGCTTTTCTCAGCAGTCTCCCAACAAAGAGAACAACAATAACCAGAGTCATGAAAAAAGAGACTACCGTAACCACCAGCCAGGAGGTGTTGAAATTCTCCCGGCTAATGTCGTGAGGAGGACTAATGTAAAACCACGCCCACATGAAGACCCATATTATCAAAGGAGCCATTACAGCCTCCAGCACAAGTCTTTTTCCTGATTTCATTTTGACTCCCTCACCTGTCCGATTCTGGAAATTAAACAATTGAGGGACTAAAGACTATGAGAATACTGTGTCACAAATCTGAGGACAAATCATTGGGGCTAAAACTGAACAACAAGCATCACCCCTCAAGCCCCGCGAACCTGAGGAGGAAGACCAGACCGAGGATTCCCCAGAGGAGCGTTGTTATAAGGGGCGCGCTCCCACCCGCTCCCGACAGAACTTGAGAGGCACTCACCGTCGGGAAGAAAATGAGAACCTTTGCGAGCCACTCCGAAAGGACGCTCACTGGATAGTAAACCGGCGGGAAGACCGTAAGGCCAGTAACCAGAAGGTTCGAGAGCCTCATCACCTGAACAGGCTCTTTCCCTTTAACACCCAAAAGGAAGCCAACTCCTACGCTCCAGAGCCACAATGAAATTATCGCCCCAAGCATTCTGGGAAAAGCCCCAACTCCGAGCCTCCAGAGGAGTATCGCCGTCAAAAGAACCACATAGGGAAAGGCCGGAACGCTCATTCCGACAGAGATGCCAAGGGCCTTCCTCCAGTTACTCCCGGGAAGGCTCATGATGATGTCATAGAACCGCGAGCGCGTCTTCATTCCGACCAGCTCTATCGCCAAATCCGCTATCTCGACCCCGACTATGAAACTAACTATCGCGCCCCCCAAGGCAGTATTGAGGAACCTTCCCCCGCTCACGACGTAGACGATGAAGATGAAGGAGAGCGGTTGAACCGCGAAGCTGATTAGGGAGAACCTTCCCCGTGTTAGGGCCCTCGCGTAGTACTCAATCAGTGCCATCATTTTAGGTCACCAACCAGAAATACATCTTCTATCGTAAGCCCCTCCCTTCTGAAGGGTATTCCCGCGCTTTCAAGGGCTTCCATTATCTCCTTCTCTTCACGCCCGGAGCGGGTGTAGATGTATGTGTTTCTCCCGGCATTTCTAACCAGAAACCCCTCAAGCGTGACATCTCCGAAGGCAACGACCTTTGAATGGAGCCCCCTTAGGTACTCCCCAGCTATACTCTCCGGTGTCCCAAATGCTCTCACCCTGCCGTCCTTCAGGAGCAGGACGCGGTCGCAGACGCTCGATATCTCGTTGAGGTAGTGGCTGGTAAGGACTATCGTTGATTCCTCGGCCTTTTTCCTGATGACATCCCACAGCTTCAGCCTGTTCTCGACATCAAGGCCAACGGTGGGTTCGTCGAGGAAGTAAAGCCCGGCATCGGCTGAGAGTACCATGGCCAGCAGGGCCCTCCTGACCATGCCTCCGGAGAGGGTGGACATGGGCTCGTCCGCGTAGTCTATTCCGAAGAGCTTCATGGCGTCGTCCGCAGTCCTTCTGGCTTCCTCCCTCCCGAGCCCCCTCATCCGGAGGTAGTGGTAGACGTAGTCCCTCGGGGTGAGCGTGTAGAAGTGGGCCTTAACGTCCTGGGGGAGGAGCGCGAAAAGGCCTTTTACCTGGCAGGGCTTCTTCCCAAAAATCCTGACTTCACCGGAGTCGGGCTTCAGAAGACAGCTCAGAATCCTTATAAGCGTCGTCTTTCCTGCGCCGTTGGGGCCGATTACCCCGACTATTTCACCATCTTCCACGGTGAAGGAAACGTCGCTGAGGGCCTTTTTTGAGCCGTACCATTTGGAGAGGCCTCTTGCCTCAATCGCCGACATACAAGAAAAGTTCCCATTGGACTAAAAATGCTTTTCGGAGGTGTTGAAAGGAAAGAAGAGGTTAAAGACCCTCAGTCGAGGTCGCTTCCGAAGTCCTCGTTGCCGCCCTTGCCCTCCTTGTCCTTCTCGAGCTTGCTGGCGGCGATGACGTCGTCGATCCTGAGGATCATTATGGCAGCCTCGCTGGCGCTCTTGATGGCCTGCTTGGTGACCCTGACCGGGGCGATGACGCCGCGCTCCATCATGTCGGCCGGCTCGCCCTCGAAGACGTCAACGCCGATGGTCGGTCCCTTCTCCTTGTGGGCGGCGATGACCTTCACGAGGGTCTCGATCGGGTCGAGACCGGCGTTCTCGGCGAGGGTCCTCGGTATGACCTTGAGGGCCTCGGCGAAGGCCTCAATGGCGAGCTGCTCCTTACCGCCGACCTCCTTGGCGAACTCGTCGAGCCTTATTGCCAGCTCGATCTCCGGGGCACCGCCGGCGGCGAGTATCTTGCCGTCCTCGACGATGTCCTTGACGACCTTGACGGCATCCTCAAGGGCGCGCTCAACCTCATCGACGACGTGCTCGGTACCACCCCTGATGAGTATGGTGACGGCCTTCGGGTTCTTGCAGCCCTCAACGAAGATCATGTTCTCGCCGGCAACCTTCCTCTGCTCGACGAGTTCGGCCTCACCGAGGTCCTCGCTGGTGAGGTCGCGGACGTTGGTGACGATCTTGGCGCCGGTGGCCTTGGCGAGCTTCTCCATGTCGCTCTTCTTGACCCTCCTAACGGCGAGAATGCCGTACTTGGCCAGGTAGTGCTGGGCGAGGTCGTCAATTCCCTTCTGGACGAAGACGACGTTCGCTCCAACCTCCTTGATCTTCTCGACCATCTCGCGGAGCATCTTCTCCTCCTGCTCAAGGAAGGCCTGGAGCTGCTCCGGGCTGGTGATCCTGATCTCGGCGTCGGTCTCGGTCTCCTTGACCTCAAGGGCCTCGTTTATGAGGGCGATCTTAGCTCCCTCAACCCTCTTCGGCATTCCCGGGTGAACGACCTCCTTGTCGATGACGACACCCTTGATGAGCCTGGTGTCCTTGACGCTACCGCCCTCCTTCTTCTCGAACTTGATGTTGTCAAGGTCAACCTTGTAGGTTCCGTCGACCTTCTCGGCGACCTGCTTGACGGCCTCAACGGCGATGTTGGCGAGGTACTCGCGCTCCTCCTCGGCGGCCTTCCCGGTGATGGCGGTAACGGCGGCCTTCTTGAGCATCTCGACGTCCTCAACGTCAACGTCCTTGGCTATCTCGTCGAGTATTTCCTGGGCCTTCTCGGCAGCGAGGGCGTAACCCTTGATAACTATGCTCGGGTGGATGTTCTGGTCGAGGAGCTCCTCAGCCTTCCTGAGAAGCTCGCCAGCAATGACGACGGCGGTAGTGGTTCCATCGCCAGCCTCCTTGTCCTGGGTCTTCGCAACCTCAACCATCATCTTGGCAGCGGGGTGCTGGATGTCCATCTCGTCGAGAATCGTTGCACCATCGTTGGTGATGACGATGTCACCGAGGCTGTCGACGAGCATTTTATCCATTCCCTTCGGGCCGAGGGTCGTCCTGACCGTCTCGGCTATGATCCTCGCGGCGAGAATGTTGAGCCTCTGGGCGTCCCTACCAACGTACCTCTGGGTCCCCTCAGGCAGAATAACAACCGGCTGTCCTGCGAGCTGGGCCATCTCCGCTCACCTCCGTCCGTTTTTATTTTCTTCGACGGAGGACTTTTAGTTACAATTAGTGTTTCCGGTTTATGGTTCCTTTGGACTATTTATAAGTTTTTCGGTCAGTTGCCACCATACCTTTTTAACCCGTTCGGCCGACCGAAGTCCGGTGATGAGAAATGGCCAACGTTAAAGTCGAATGGGAGAATGCCCTGGCCGAGAAGAACTGTGAGAAACTGCTGGAGCTCTTTGACGATTACATCGAGACCATCGAAGATGAGGAGACGCTGAGGGAGGAGCTGAAGAAGCTTGAGGAAGTCGCCATCGAGTGCGAGGACCCATACGATTTAGCGCATGAGATAGCCCACGTCTACGCTCACCTCGATGACGCCGAGGTCGGAATCGAGTTCTACAGGAGGGTGGCCGAGAGGAAAAAGAAAGATCCGGAGGAGTACGCGACTGCTCTCTACTACCTGGCCGACGCCTACGAGCACTTCGGCATGCCAGAGAAGGCAATAGAGACCTACGAGGAGCTGCTCAAGCTTGAAGAGGAAGTCCTGAAGAACGAGAGGGAAATAGCACTTACGCTGGCGAACATGGCTGTGAACTACGACGAACTCGGCGAGACAGGGAAGGCGATAGAGCTGATGGAGCGCGCGAGAGAGATTTTCGAAAGGCTCGATGATAAAAAGAACCACATGATAAGCCTGCTTGACCTGGCGCACTTCCACTACGAGCTCGGGGACTACGATACGGCCAAGGGGCTTATAAAGGAGGTTCTCAGGAACCCGAGGGAGGACGAGATCGAGATAAACGCCAGGCTGGTGGAGGCGGAGATATTCGCGGGCAGGGGGGACTACGAGAAGGCCTTCAGAGCTCTACGGGATGCCCTCGTCAAGGCCATCAATGTAAGCGACGATATTTTTGGCCTCGTCTTTGACACACTGGTTGACTTCATCGAGGGACTGTTCAACGAGGGCTCCTACGGCGTTGTTGCTGAGAGTATGGAGTCCTTTGCGGAGCTCTTTGAGGATGATACTGCGTACTTCTTCAGGGCCATAGGAGAATTGGCGCGCTGGAAGGCTGGGGAAGATGGGGCAAAGGAGCGCTTTGAGGAACTATACTCCAAGGTGGAGAACGAGGAGCTTCGCTCGATTCTCGACGAGTGGAAGAGGCCAAAGCTGAGCTTGAGCTTAGGGCTCTAAGCCTTTATTTCTTCCTCTAATCCCTTTGTGTAGCGCTCTATCTCAAGAAGACTTTTCCTGATGACGTTCTCTCCAGCGTCCCATATTTCGATTCCGACGACGTTTCCATTCTCGTCGTACTCAAACCACACATCTTCATCAACCTCGTCGGTATCGGCCACGGGGCCCTCCCTAATGAGGATGTAGAGGATGTCAGCCTTTGGATCGTATCTCACTTTCATAACTTTACCCACCTCCGAGATGATAATCTTCTTTCAATGATTTTATTGAGGCCCTTACTGGTGTCTATAACGGTTATAACTTCAACAGTATCCTCTCTTTTGTCGTAGGCTATTATCAGCCAGTGTCCTGGAATGTTCCTCATGCCAACTGCAATGAAATGGCCCGAGCGCAGATCATAGAATGGGCAAATTAATGACCGCCTCCACTTCTTTGAGGTCAATTTTCCGTTCTTTAAGCCTTTCTTTTGCATGTTCAGGTAGGACGATCTCCATCAAAACTTAATCATTTTTAAAAATTTTTAAAAAACTAAAAACATTGTGGTTTCTGCGTTTTTGAAGGCGCCCAAAATAGGATGCGGTTCGGATAGAGAAAAAGGAATGAGGATTCAGATCCTCGAAACGGTCTCAACTTCCGCGCTCTCGACGTTCTCGACCTGCCTGAAGAGCTCGGCAACCTCGTCGTAGGAGTAACCCTCCTCGTCCCTACCGAGGACGTAGAACTTGAGGGCGACGAGGCCAAAAGCGATAGGCTCGCGCTCGACCTTGGCGAGGCCGAACTTCTCGGGGATGACGGCCTTCAGCTTCTCCTCAAGCTCGTCGAGGTTGACCTCCGGGTCGGTCGGCATGACCTTTATAACGCCAACAAGGTTGAAGTCAGCCATCTTTTTCACCTCCTAAACTTCACGGCCCCTCCCAGCCGCACTTGGGGCACTTGTAGGGGACGCTCAAGACCCTGCAGGATTCGCAGCGCCAGATGATCTCCTCGCCACAGTTCGGGCAGACGAAGTGAGTGGCGTGCTCCCTTGGGGTTATCTCCTTTCCGCATGATGTGCATACGGGTATCTCGAACTTGGCTTCCACTGCGAACACCTCCGAGAAAGGTGGTTTTTAATCACTGGTGGGCATTGAGGGAGTTGGCTTATAAACCTTTCTCTGGGAAAAGGCGCGAACTACAGAGGGATCACCTGGCCAAGTTCTTCAATTCTGAGCTTCAGGCTTTCTACCATCTCTTCCCAGTTTGGACGTAAGCTCTTGGGGATAAAGTGGTTGGTGGAGTTGCCGATGTATCGGGCATTTTTCTTTGCGTAATTGAGCTTCTCAATCAAACCTCTCCAGAACTCATCCTCGATGTGATAGAATTCAAGAGTTAGCTCTAGGGACTCTCTCAGCTTTTTCTCATCAAACTCCATGTTAAAAGCATGGAAAGAGTCGTAGATGTCCTTGCCTTCAGTGCGGTTGTAAAGGGCAGCGAGTTTCTTGGCGAGCAGGTCCTCAAAGGAATAGACCCTAAACATGGTTGGATACTCACTGACAAAGGGAGACTTGACCAGCTCAACTCTGGCCTCAACGTAGGGCGGCCTGCTGAGGTAGAACTCAACTTTAACCCGGTCTCTGTTTCCAAGGGGGTTAATATAGTAGCAGTCGAAGCGGAAAGTTCTGTGCAAAACTCTCGGCCCCTTAATGTCAAATCCCTCGACGAGCTTCATGCCCTCTTTTATCTCCTCAGCCGCTGTGCCAACGTCGCCGTTGAAGTAGTCAATGTCTATGTCCTCGGAAAACCTTGCCGCTCCAATCTTTGCAAGGTAAACCCTGTTGAGGGCAGTGCCGCCCTTGAGTATCGCCTTCTCGCCGAAGATTTCCCACAGCTGGCTCATCAGGAAGGAAATACGCTCCTCCTTGGCGATGTAGTTCAGACCCAGCCCGGTCTTCGCTGCCAGATACCGGAGCATTTCCTCATCCATACGCCCACCCCAGTATCCTCTCCTTTCCAAGGTTGTCTATCACTTTCCACCCCTTAATGCTCCTCCCGCTGGAGGGGAGAGTTGGAACGAGCTTCGTCCAGCTTCTAACCCTGCCCCTTAGATAGTTAAGAACTTCCTCGGGGATGTCTATCCCCAGCTCGTTTTTGAGGAGCTCCAGAACATAGCCGGTCCTTTGGCAGAGGGAGTCGCTGGCAAAGCGTTCGAAGTAGCCCAAGAATTCGTCCCAGTCGGGTTTTCCGGCCTCATAAAGGGCCTTGGTTATCTCGGAGTAGCCCCCGCAGTATCTCGGCTTGTAGAAGCAGTCAAAGAACGTCTTTGCAAGGGTGGATGTGTAGATTCCATCCTTAAGCGTCATTCCTGTGGCCTTTTCTCCCAGGGCAACTGCCTTGATCGTGTACTCTCCAATGGCTCTTTCGCCTGATTTTCTCGGTGTGGCCACGAATATCGTGAACGGCTCGTAGTCGAGTAGGTCATAAAGCCTCAGGGCGGAAGAGAAGGCTATATATCCTGGAAATATGGCAAGGGCTATCCGGTAGAAGTTTTTTATTGAGGGGTTACCTGGCCCTTCGTTGACGAGGTAGAGGCCTTTCTTCAGCCTTGTGAGGTACCCTTTTTTTGAGAGGCTCGAAAGAGCCTTCCAGAGCATTTCAGCGGTAAGATTAGGAAAGAGTTCCTGTAGTTCGTCAACACTCACTATATCAGCTCCGCGTATTGCCCTCATGATGTCCTGTTCAGTTTTTGTAAGGTAGTAATATTTCTTCATATCCTGACTATTTTGGTCAGGATCCTAATAAAATTTTCGGAAGGGGTTAAAGGGGTGTAACCTGTGGCATTCTATAACCACTCACTTGATATGGTGAGATGCGGGGTTCCACTCCTCAAGAAACTTTGCGCTCAGCCTTTAAGAAAGGCTGGTGAAGGGATTGCCCTTTTCGTCAAAGGGCAAGAGTCAGTCGTGCACTAGTCAAATGCAATTTTGAGCAGGGTTTAACACTAAACGAAGCCTTCCAAGCAGTTTCAACTTTGTTTTTGGCGTCCAAAGGACGCCTTCTTGAGTGAAACACTTCCCAAGAAGCACATGAGAAGGAAACCCGCCTCAAAACGCACACTTTTTAAAAATGCATCTTGTCTTCCGCCAGCTCTGAAGCTTTTGGGAAAAGCTTCACCAAGGAAACTTTTCTGAGAAAAGTTTCATCAAAGTTCGTGATTCCTTTCAAAAATGCAACTTGGAGAACGTTTGCGCTCTCAAACGGCCCTCTTAATCATGAATTCACTCTCCAAGGCATCAAAACAAGAGGTTAACTCTAAAAGCGCTCCTTCGGAGCGCGGAAGAGTGTAAACCTCAACACGATTACCCCAATTAAAAGGAATTCCAACCCAAAGAGTTTGGCTTGAAAGGCAAACACTCCCAAAAAGACGACCCAAACAGGAATCACCGACCTTGATCAAACTTCGCGCAGGCGAAGTTTGTAACTGGTGGGCCCGCGGGGCTTCGAACCCCGGACCTCCCGCTTATCAGGCGGGCGCTCTGACCAGGCTGAGCCACGGGCCCACGAGAAGGATTCTGGTGCCCCGGCCGGGATTTGAACCCGGGTCGCGGGATCGAGAGTCCCGCATGATTGACCGGGCTACACCACCGGGGCGCGTCCGAGATTAGGGAGGAGGGAGGGTTTAAAAAGATTTCGGTAAACCTCCAACGGCCAGGGTGAATAAATAGCAGCAGGGTTCATAAAACCGCAGTAAAAAGGCCCTCAGAACAGTGGAGAATACCCAATTCTGTGAAATTATTTCGGATAGTTGGCAAGAAATTTTGCTCTAAATAAAAGCAAAGGTTTATATAGTTAAAGCACCCAATGGTATTTGAGGAGTGCCGTGCGGGAGAGACTGAAGCGAAAGCTTCACCCTGAACAAACCCGACCCGAGTGGTTTCATGAACCATAACGGAACATGGAACTGCAATTAACAGGGAAGGGTTTGTGAGGAGTGGAACTTCACTCCGGCCTCTTTCGTATGGCGCTCCTCACTATTCTTCTGCATTAAATAGTCCCCAAAATCTCTCTAACGGTTCTTCTCACGGCCTCGTAGCTGTTCATCTTTGGCTTCCAGCCCGTTTTCTTTGCCTTCTCTATGCTCAGGCGCATGAACTTAACGTCACCCTTCCAGCCTCTCCCTCCGTCGACGCCGCCGGTGAATATGAAGGTCGGCTTCAACCCCATCTCCTCGCCCACTATCTCCGCTATCTCTTTAACTGTAATCCAATCGTCGTTTCCAAGGTTGTAAGCGTCGTAGGTTTTGCCTTCCTTCATGAAGTGCTCGAAAATGTGGAGCATTCCATCAACAGTATCGCTCACGTGGAGGTAGCTCTTCCTCTGCGTTCCGTCCCCGAGTATCTCAAGTTCCTCCGGGTTTCTTCTCAGCTTGTTTATGAAGTCGTAGATTACCCCGTGGTTCGAGCGCTCGCCTATGATGTTGGCGAGGCGGAAGATCAGGGCCCTGAACCCGAATGTGTGAGCGTAGCCGCTGATCAGGGCTTCAGCCGCGAGCTTCGCCCCACCATAGACGCTTATCGGCTCCAGTGGCGCGTAGTCCTCCGGCGTGGGAATGAGAGAAGCATCGCCGTAGACCGTTGAAGAACTCGTGAAAACGAGGTACCTGGCGCTTGAACCCCTCATCGCATTGAGCAGGTTGTAGGTTATCAGCACGTTGGTCTCGTAAAGGAGTTCGGGGCTCTGGGAGCCAATCCTTACTTCAGGGTTGGCGGCTAGGTGGAAGACTACCTCCACACCATCAACGGCCTCCTCGACTATCTCTGGGTTCCTCATATCCCCTTCGATGAACTCGAAGCGTTTATGGCCCAACCAGCGCTTTATGTTGTCCAAACTGCCGGCGCTCAGGTCGTCCAGAACCCTGACTTCCCAGCCGAGATCCATCAGTCTATCGACAAGATGTGAGCCTATGAACCCTGCACCTCCGGTAACAAGTGCCTTCATTCGTACCACCAAACCCATTGGCGTGGTCAGACTATTAAACTTTGGGGAAAGTTTTTTGTATCTGTCCAACGGAGTTAACCCCATGAAAGTGTACCACCTCTCGATCCCGGAGCGGGACGTCATTAAGGAACGGATAAGGGCGTACCTTATGTCCCGGGAGGACGTTCTCTTCGCCTATATTCATGGTTCTTTCCTGGAAGGCCGTCCTTTTAGAGACATAGACGTTGCGGTTTTCGTAAGGTCAAAACCGGGCCGTTTCTACGAGATGGAGCTTGAGGACGAGCTGTCCGGGTTAACTGGCTTTCCTGTTGATGTGAGACTGTTGAACGATGCTCCCGTGGAGTTTAGGTTTCACGTTATCAGCGGAGAGCTCCTCTTCAGCAGGGACGAAAGGGCCAGGTGTGATTTTGAAGAGCGGACCATGAGGGAATACCACGATTATTCCCGCTATCTCGAAATGTACCGGGGGGAGGCCCTTGGAATATGACACCAAAAAAGTAACCAGGCTTATGGTGGAAGCCAGGAACGCACTGGATGCCCTTTATGAGCTGGCGAAGTATCTGAGAAGATTCCTCACGAGGATTGTGGGAATAATCAAATAATTAACTGGGGGATGTGAAATGAAGATCCTCATAATGGCCGGCGGCTACGCGACCCGGCTGTGGCCGATCACGAAGGACAACCCCAAGGCTCTGTTGCCAGTGGGGAACAGGGCAATACTGGACTACATCCTTGAAAAGGTCGGGGAGCTTGATATGGAGGTGTACATTTCTACAAACCGCTTCTTTGAGGCTCACTTCAGGCCCTACGCGGAGAAAAGGGGCATCAAGCTTATAGTGGAGGACACCCTCCACGAGAGCGAAAAGCTCGGAACGATTGGGGCCATGAAAAGGGCCGTTGAAGAGCTGGGCCTCGATGATTACCTTGTTATAGCGGGTGACAACCTGTTCTCCTTCTCCCTCCGGGAGTTTCTTGAGGCATACGATGGGAAAACCCTCATAGCCGTCTATGACGTTGGGGATATGGAGCTTGCAAAACGCTACGGCGTAGTCGTTCTGGAGGGCGACAAAGTCCTCTCGTTCCAAGAAAAGCCTGCCGAGCCGAGGTCAACCCTTGTAAGCACCGGCGTTTATGTCTTTCCGAGAAGGGTTATGGAGCGCATCGATGAGTACCTCTCCAACGGCAACCGCGATTCCCCCGGCTACTTCCTCCAGTGGCTGCTGGAGAGAAAGGAGTCCATAAAGGCCTACCGCTTCTCGGACTACTGGTACGATATCGGTTCCGCCGATAGCTACCTTGAGGCACTGAAGACCCTCCTGAAGGAAAGCCATGTGGAGGAGATCCAGATCAGTCCCTACGCGAAGATAATACCTCCGGTTGTCATAAAGCGCGGTGCCAAAATACTCGGCCGGTCGATGATAGGGCCCTACGCCTACATAGGGGAGGAGTGTGTCATAGAGAACTCCGACGTCAGCGATTCAATAATCTTCAGGAACACCATTATCAAAAACTCCACCATATGGCGCTCCATCATCGACGAGAAGTGCGAGATTAGGAACCTCGAGCTGAGGAAGAGCCTCGTTGGAGGCCATGCAAAGATACAGAGGGGAGAATGAGGTGTGGGTGGATGGAGGTTAATGATATCCGGAAAAGATTGGTGAAGGCCTACGAATTAATAATGAAGCCAAAGTACACCCTTCTTATTCTCGTTATCCTGGCATCGGCCATCAGGCTCCTCCCGATGCGTTTTAGATACCTCCTCGGCTATGACCCATACTTCCACCTTGCCTACATACGCTACGCCCTGACCCACGGCTGGGTGAACTTTTTCCCCTATGCTATCGGTCCGTGGGGTTTCCAGATATATAACTCCCATCCCCTGGGCCTCTGGATGGCGCCGGCATTTGTATACAGGATTCTGAAGCCTTTTGGGGTTTCCCTTTACACCGCATTCCGCTTAACTCCCGTCATCTTCGGCGTTCTGACGGTGGTCTTCCTATATCTGACGATTCTAAGGCTCTACGGTAGAAGGGAGGCCTTTCTCTCGGCGTTCTTCCTGGCGGTTCTCTTCGGCCACGTCTTCCGCTCGATGGCCGGCTATTACAGGGGAGATAACTACATGCTCTTCTGGTACAGCGTGGCCCTGTCTGGGATTGCACTAGCCCTAACTTGGAAGCCGAGAAAATGGAAGTACGAAAGGTTAGCATTTTACCTGATACCTGCCTTTGCGAGCGGTCTCTCGGCAATGTTCTGGCAGGCCTACTACCCGATATTCGCGTTTCTCCTGGCAAACGCCATTCTCCTTGGGGTCGGGGCCTTCCTCCTCCAAAGCGAAGAATACCTAATAGACTCCCTGGCCCTTACAACCTCAACAGCCCTCGGGGCGGTGATTGCAAACTCCCTCGGTGGAACCTTTGGCTACGGCATGGTCGGCTACAACCGCGGGATGGGCAAAAAACTGGCTGAGGAACTGGGGCTGAACTTTGGGTGGATTAAGGATGTCTTTCTGCTGGTTTACCTGAAGTACGTCATCCCGCTGGCAGTTCTGACCATTCTGCTGCTCCTTGTTGTTTCAAGGTTTCTCAAAGGGAAGAAGGAAAGGTTAATTATCGTTGGTATCGGATTCGTCCTGTTTCTGTGGCTGACGGTGACGTACTATGGGAGGATCAGCGAGCTCCTTCTGAGGCTGTTCCCAGAGGCACCAATAGTCGAGACACAGAGGACAGCCTTTAAAGACTGGTGGGAGGCCTACGGTGTAGTGGGGCTGACCCTGCCGCTCTTTGCACTGAGGTTTTTCCCATCCAGGGTAAAAGCCGGCGATTTCCTTCTCCTCGGAACCCTTCTGGTTCAGGTTCCGATGGTCATCCTGTGGACGAGGTTCCTGTTCATAGGCTCTATTTCGATAGCATTAAGTGCCGGAATTGGATTAGTCGCACTTTACGAGGTTCTCCGCCCAAGGCTTTCCCCAAGGAAAAGCTCCGCACTGGCGTTGTCTGGGCTGCTAATCCTCATACCCCTCGCGGGGACTTACCAGGGGTTCCAGGCCACTCTTGGGGTTGAACCTCTGACCAACGAATACTGGGAGGAAGCTTTGACCTATCTTCAAAAAAGCTCTCACATGAACGACGTCGTCCTGACCTGGTGGGATCAGGGACACTGGGTGACTTACTTCGCTGGACGAGCACCCGTTGCCCAGGGAAGTGCAAACGGATGGGTCGCCAAATACTATCTCGGATTCGTAAGCAATGAGAGTCTTATGAAACTAGGAGTTGATTACATTATTGCTTCCTATGATACCGTGATGAAGTTCGGAGCTGTTCTTGAGACAGCAGGTGCTTCTCCAACAGAGTACGCAATGCTCCCAATGCCCCTTGTGTCGTCCGCAGGTGGAATGCTCCTCTTTTCCGCAGGGGAGTATTCGATAATGGCAGTGCCCAAGGGCGATCACTGGAGCGTTCAGGTTAACGTGGGGGGCGCCGTAGTGACCCCTCAAAAGGTCTTCGTTGAGCGGGAAAAATCCTTGAAGAGTGTACCCCTCACCGGCAAGCCTAACGCCAATGCCTACGTTTACATCAACCTGAATTACGGCTACGCCGTGCTGATGAACGGGAAAGCATTCAACACACCGCTGTCGAGGCTAATGTTCACCGATGAGTACCCAAGCCGCTACAAGCTCATTTACTCTGACGGGGGCTACATCAAGATATTCCACTTTGAGCACCCGAACGTTTTCGTAACCGCTGAGAACGGCTCAGTGGTTCTCAGGTTCACAAACGCCACAGGAACTGGCATCGGCATCTACGGCTACCTCGACAACGGCACCCTCGTCTTCAAGAAGTGGTACGGGGTTAAAGGGAAGGACAAATTTACCCTGCCCGGTGACCTGAATGGAAGCGCTGTCATCCGCTACACCTACGTCCAGAAGAAGACCGTGCTCGACAGGGGCGTGTTCAGGATCGAGGATGTGCTATCCGGTTACGCTCAGATAACTCCCTGAGCATTTCCCTGCATCTTTCTAAGTCCTCTTGGAGGCGTTCAATGGTTTCATCCTTTTGCTCCAGCTCTTTACGCAGGGAGTTTATCATGTTAATGAGTTCGACCTCCCCCACTCGGTGTCTCATAACCGCCGCGTAGATTCTCCTGCTTTCAGCAAAACGCATGTAACCCTTCCCCTCGAACTTCCCCTCCATGAACTCGTTTGCAGTGTCGAGAAGTAGCTTTGCCTCCTTTAATTTTCCCTCTTCGAAGTACTTAACCGCCATCCACTTCCATGTCGCAATTCTCATGTTTTCCAAATCCTCGTTGAATTCCCGAAATTCATTCAGAACCTGCTTGGAGAGTGGTGCATCTCTCTTCATGAACTCCTGAAGGAGGAACCCGAGATATTTCCATCCCTGATTGTTTATCTGGTACATGTACTTATAACCGCAGTTGTACTCCCTCCCCTTCCTGTTTCTGCACTTTCTCTCCACCTTTCTCCTCCTGAGGAAGCCCATGGTGTAGAGCCGCCTCAGGTCGTTTGAGACTAGCTTTGGCTGAAGGCGCTCTATCCATTTAGGGTCACTGGTGAGGTTGAACATGACCAGCGTGAGGTCCTCGGATACGGTTTTTGAATCGAACTCATCACTTCCGTATAATTCAGCGAGCATCAGAAGCAACCACTTGTAATCCACCATAGGTTTCTGCATGGTCATCACCCAATTAAGTGATGACTATTCAAATTTTTAACATGTTCTGAGGAAACCGCTCGACCAGCGAGATCCAGCGTCAAGTTTTCACGCTGATTCATTTGGATTGGAATTTCGAAGCAAAAATTGGGATCTTGTTCGCTAACGTTCTGATTTTGCACTCTCTGGAATTATATGAATTTTTTGTTAAGTTAACATCTAATTAGAAACCAGGCAGGATGAAATATGATGAAATTTTTAAACCAGAAACGTGAACCCCTCTGGAGGGATATGATGATAGAAATCATAAAGCAGGAGCTCAAAAACCTCAAAAGCCCCCTCTACAGGAATTCAATCTACATATCAATGACCTCGCTGGTTACTGCTATAGCCGGCTTCCTCTTCTGGAGCGTGGCAGCGAGGCTCTATCCCTCATCCCAGGTCGGGGTAGCCTCTGCCGTGGTATCGGCGATAAACCTAACCTTCACCCTCTCGATGCTCGGCCTCAACTTCGCGTTGATAAGGTTTTATCCGCAATACAGGGAGAGGGCCATAGGGAGCTCTCTTGTACTTGCTATCACTGCATCTTTTGCCTTTTCCCTCATATATGGCCTCATAATGAAGAACTCCGAAAGCTTCAGCGGGGTTTTCTCAGCTGAATTTCTGGCGATGTTTGTAGGCTTCTCTGTGGTGGGGACGGCATACACCATCATATCCACCTACGCTATAGCCAAAAGAAAGGCCGAGCACAGCTTTGTTCAAGCTGTTCTCTTCGCGCTTAGGTTTGCCTTTCTTTTCCTCTTCGTTTCCCTCGGAGTTTTTGGAATAGTCGGCTCCTTCGGTCTGGGGCTATTACTTGGCGTTGTTTATGGGATAATATTTATAGACGACCTGAAGCTTGGAATTGATAAGGAATACATCAGGGATTCATTCAGGTTTTCCCTCGGCAACTACATAGCGAGCATAGCGAACGTTGCACCGAACTACTTAATGCCCACAATAGTATTGACGATGCTCGGGAAGGAGGAAGCGGCTTATTTCTACATCGCCTTTGCGATTGGCACGTTAATCCTCTTCGTCCCCAACGCGATAAACACTTCCTTCTTCGTCGAGGGGAGCCACGGTTTAAAGGACGTTAAGAGGACGCTGAAGAAAGCCCTCGTTTTCAGCTACCTTTATTTAACACTGGTAACTGTCTTCGTGTGGCTCTTCGGGGAATACGTTCTAGGGCTCTTCAGGCCGGAGTACGTCAACGGCTTTGGTCTGCTGAAGCTGATGGTGATTGGCGGGTTCTTTGTAGTTCCCGTTAACTTTTCAATAACGATACTGAATATTCAGAAGAGGGTTAGGGAGGTCTTGGTAATAAACGTTCTCAAGGCTGTGCTGTTCTTGGGGTTGAGCTATCTTTTGATCCCGAGGTTTGGGATTGAGGGGGTTGGATGGGGGTGGATTGGAGCATATACTGGTTTATTAATTTTTATTATTCCCAGCCTTTAAGAATTCAAATTTGATATAACGTGTCTAGGATTTTTATCATAAGCTCTTGAAAACTTATCATCTCATATCGCCCATATTTCGCCTATATTGATTGTCTACTAGTTGTGAATAATTCTTAAAAGACCTGTTTTTAGTTACATGCCTATATCCAAGAATACTCATTTTCCTTCTTAACTTGGGTGATACCGCAAGCTCTTCAACGACAATAATAAGACTATCCTCTAAATTGTTCCATGGCATCAATATGCCCCCCTTCGACGAGGACATAACACGTTTCTGTTCTGGTACCTCTGAATTTGCAATAACCACCAGACCGCTTCCTAAGTATTCAAAAAGTTTACAGGGAGAAGAAACAAGATACATTTCTTTTGGTTTTATAAACGATAATCCAATATCGCTGATCCAATAATACTTGGGTATTTCCTTGAAGGCGATTCTACCTGTAAGTATTACTTGATCCTTAACACCCACACTATTGAGATACTGATTTAACTCAACTATCTCGTCTCCATCGCCAACTAACAAAAGTTTTAAATTCTTATATTTTTTTAAGATTGGAGTTAACGCCCTTACAAATTTACTCACCTGTCTTGACTTGTTTATGCTGCCTGAATACAATAGAATAACGTCTTTACTCCCAAATCCTAGCAATTTGCGAAGTTCTATTTTTTCTGATTTTGAAGGCGGATGGAATACGTATGGATCAAAACCCAAAGGAAGTGGAACCTGCCTGTCTTCTGGAATCCCCAGTTCACGAGCGAACTTTACCCTCATCTCCCTGCTGATGGGCAAAATCAAATCAAAATGTGGAAGCAGAAGATAGTAGAGAATAAACTTATAAAAAAACCACCAATAAATGAACTTAAAAAAGCTTAT